>CABMPS010000021.1 GCA_902388545.1 uncultured Collinsella sp. | reverse complement strand
CAGCGCGCTGAACCAGTACGACGCCAATGTGGGTTCCTGGAAGCCGCAGCAGCGTTTCTAAAATTAGTTCGCCATAGTCGGCATAACCTACGTGCGCAATTGATGTAAGCCCGTGCTTATTGCTACAATTCGTACAAATATGCTTTAAACGCACGAGGAAGGAACCACATGTTTGGTTTTAAGAAAGAGCTCTACACGCCCGAGTATCAGCTTGTCGGCGACGAGTGCGCCGTAATCGAGACGTCGAAGGGTACCATCAAGGTCAAGTTTGACGGCGAGGGCGCTCCCATTCATGTCGCGAACTTCTGCGAGCTTTCCACGATGGGCTTCTATGATGGCCTTAAGTTCCATCGCTATGTGCCCGGTTTTGTTATCCAGGGCGGGGACCCCAATACCCGCGACATGTCCGGCGCCGACGTCGCCGCCGGTCTTGAGGGCCCCGACGGCATGCCCGGTACCGGTGGCCCCGGCTACTGCATCAAGGGCGAGTTCGCCACCAATCCGCGCAACAGCCATGTCGATGGCGCCCTTGCCATGGCGCGCTCCATGGACCCCGATTCCGCGGGTTCGCAGTTCTACTTCTGCCTGGGCGCCCAGCATAACCTCGATTCCGGTTACACCGTCTTTGGTACCACGGTCGAGGGTCTCGATGTGATTTCGCAGCTGCGTGCCGGCGACGAGATCGTCCATGTCGAGATCGTTCACGAGTAAAGGGGACTTCCTTGAATAGCCAGCTGATCCAACAGGGCCGCGCCGCTTACCGCGCGGGTGATTTTTCCGCTGCAGCCCAGATGCTTGGCGCGGCAAAGACTCCCGATGAGATTATGGGCGAGGCAGATCACCTTCGCGGCAACGCCTTGATGCACCTGGGCATGTATGCCGAGGCCGCCGAGGCCTATGCCGCCGCCCTCAACGACGGCACCTACGGCAAGCGCGGCGCGCTGCTCACCAACCGCGGCAAGGCGCTTGCCGCCGTGGGCGACTACACGACGGCCGCTCAGGCGTTCTCTGCTGCTACGCAGGATGCTTCCTATGCCACGCCGTTCAAGGCCTATCTGGGCCTGGGCAATGCGCTGTTCCAGTCGGGCGACTATGCCAACGCAGGAACCGCCTTCCGTCAGGCTGCCATCGACGGCGCCAATCCGGCTCCTGCCGCCGCACTCGGCGAGCTCGGTCGTTGCTTCATTAAGCTCGGCCGTCCGGCGGATGCCGTGGAGACCTACCGCACGGCTATCGACTTTGCCGGCCCCCGCGACGACACGCGTGCGCTCAACGCCGGCATGGGTCAGGCGCTTTCTGCCGCCGGCCGTCCCTCCGACGCACTCGACGCCTTTAACGCCGCTACTGCCGATGGCATCTACCAGCTCACCTCCGAGCAGGCCGATGAGCTTGCCCGCGTGCACGATTCGCTTGCCGCGCTGTCTGCCCAGACGGCTATGGCCACGGCTCCGGCGCCCGCGATGGACGCTCCTGCCGTCGATCCGCTCGATCCTACGGGCGCGACCGGTCAGTTTATGCCCGATCCCTCGGACACCGGCTTCTTTACGCTGTCCGAGTCCGAGATGGTCCAGCAGGACCGTCAGGATCGTAAGCAGGCCAAGGTCCGTCGTCGCCATCGCCACACGGGTCTTAAAGTCTTCATCGTGCTGCTTCTGCTCATTTTGATCGCCGCGGGCGGTCTGGGCTTTGCCTACACGCGCGGCTTTGGCTTCCCGTCTCAGGAGTCTGTCGTTACCGATCTGTTCCAGGCTGCCGGCGACGGTGACGCCGCAAAGGCCGAGTCTTGCCTGGCCTCGAGCCTGTCCGAGGACGCTAAGTCGATGATCATCTCCTCGATTCCGCAGGGTGCCACCGTGTCCGTCGAGGGCATGGATCAGTCCATGACCGAGACGACCGCCAAGGTGAAGGCATCGCTGTCCAAGGGCGGCGAGCAGGAGTACACCGTCAAATTCGTGCGCTCCGACAACCATATAGGCTGGGCCGTTTCTTCGCTTGATATGGATTTCTCGGCTGCTGACAACCAGTAGTGACCTTATGGGATTTAGCTTTGCCCGGCGCTTCACCGCAAGTGAGGCGCCGGGCTTGCGCTAGTATGATGAGCTAGTAGTTTTCCAGCAATCATCCAACACATCAGGAGTTGCGTTGTTTTCTTTGATGGATATGTTCTTCGGTAGCTATGCGGGCGATCTTGCCATCGACCTCGGCACCGCCAATACGCTTGTCTCCGTGCGCGGCAAGGGCATCGTCATTCGCGAGCCCTCTGTTGTCGCCATCGACAAGAACGACGAGCGCATCTTGGCGGTCGGTATCGAGGCAAAGCGCATGCTCGGCCGTACGCCCGGCAACATCGTGGCCGTTCGTCCCCTGAAGGACGGCGTCATCGCCGACTTCGATGTTACCGAGGCCATGCTTCGCTACTTTATCGACAAGGCGTCCGAGAAGCGCTATCCGTGGACTCCGCGTCCGCGTGTTGTCGTCTGCGTTCCCTCCGGTGTCACGTCGGTCGAGAAGCGCGCTGTCTTTGAGGCCACGATCCAGGCCGGTGCCCGCCAGGCCTATCTGATCGAAGAGCCCATGGCGGCTGCCATCGGCGCCGACCTGCCCGTCGAGGAACCCACCGGCTCCATGGTCATCGACATCGGTGGCGGTACCACCGAGGTTGCCGTTATCGCTATGGGCGGCATCGTCGTCTCGCAGTCCATCCGTATTGCCGGCGACGAGTTCGATCAGGCCATCCTCACGCACGTTCGCGATGCCTACAACCTGGCCATCGGCGAGCGTACGGCAGAGGACATCAAGATCAAGGTCGGCTCCGCCGTGCCGCTCAAGGATGAGCTCGACGTCGAGGTCAACGGCCGCGACGTGATCACCGGTCTGCCCAAGACCGTGCGCATCGAGAGCGAGGAGATTCGTCGCGCACTCAACAAGCCGCTCGACGAGATGGCCAAGGCCGTCAAGGACGCACTCGACGCTACGCCTCCCGATCTTGCCTCGGACCTTATGTACTATGGCATTTTGCTGACCGGTGGCGGCGCGCTGCTGCGCGGTCTCGATGTGCGCCTGCGCGATGAGACCGGCGTTTCGGTCAACGTCAGCCCCACGGCGCTCGATAACGTTGTTAACGGCTGTGCCCGCGTGCTCGAGGCCAATGCGTTTGATGGCGGCTTCGTCCAGACCAATGCTTAATTTCCAAAAGGTGGATTCCATTTGGCACGATCTTCGGGTTTCTCCACAAATCTGAATACCAAGCGACAATCAACGGGTATGCGCCCGTTGATTGTTTTCAGCCTGATTTCGGTGTTGCTGCTCACGTTTTACATCCGCGAGGGCGAGGCAGGACCGATTCATGCCGTGCGCTCGGGCGTGACGACGATTACCTCGCCGGTGCGCTTTGTGGGCTCGGCTGTGGCGGCTCCCTTCAATGCGATCGGTAACGTGTTCTCTAACCTTACGGCGTCGCAGGACACGCTTGACGAGCTTAAGAAACAAAACGAGGAACTGACCTCTAAGGTTGCCGAGCTCTCCGAGGCTCAAAAGACCGCCGAGCGACTGGAGGGGCTGGTCGGCCTGCAGTCGACCTACAACCTCAAATCAACCGCAGCTCGTATCGTCGGCGCTTCGGGCGATGCCTGGACCTCGACCGTCACCATCGATAAGGGTTCTGCCGACGGTCTTACCATCAACATGCCTGTGACGAGTTCTGCCGGTGTCATAGGCCAGATTATCGAGGTCTCGGCCAAGACGTCCACCGTGCGCCTGATTGGCGATGAGAACTCGGGCGTGTCCGCTATGGTGCAGGACACGCGCGCCCAGGGCATGCTGCAGGGTCAGGCTGACGGCACGCTGCGTCTTGAGTACGTGAGCGTCGATTCCGACGTTAAGGTTGGTGACATCATCGTGACCTCGGGCATTGGCGGTGTGTTCCCCAAGGGTCTACCGCTCGGCACCGTCTCGTCTGTTGAGAAATCGGCTAACGACGTGTACTACACCATTGTGGTGCGCGCCCAGACGACGGCCGAGAACAACGAGGAAGTGCTGGTCATTACCTCGCTGACCGACGAACAGTCGGCCTCGGATGAGGACGTGAACACGGCCAACAGCACGCCGCAGGGAACGTCGCGCGATACTGCGACCAAGACGAAGGACGAGAGCCCGGATGACAGTTCCGACACGTCCGAGACGACCGATTCCGGCTCGAGCGAATAGGGGGCATGTCCATGGATCTACACGAGCAGGGGATGAGCTCCCGCACGTTTGTAATCGCCGCCATTGTGTGCGTGCTGCTGCAGGCAGGCCTGGCACCGCAGATCTCCATTGCGGGCGGTCGCGTCAACTTTATGATTATCCTGGTGTGCCTAAGCGTGTTCTCGGGCGACCCGACCCGTGCCGTCGTGTGCGGTTTTTGCAGCGGCTTGTTCTATGACCTTTCCGCTGCCGTGCCGGTGGGCGTTATGTCGCTCCTGCTGACCGTGGGTTCTTTTGCCCTGGTGCATAGCGCTGCCGGTCAGACGGGCGGTACCCCGAGTGCGCGCGGCATCACTGTGGGCGCCTTCGCGTTCGTCATTAATGTGATCTACAGCATCATCTTGCTGTTTATGGGTTTGGAGACGAGCTTTGTCGTGGCGATCTTCGGCCATGCGCTGCCGTCTTCGATCCTGACGGGTCTGGTTGCCATTCCGTTTTTGATGTCCGGCGTCGTGCCGCAGTCCGGTTATGGATTCTCCGCACGTGGCGGACGCCAGACGGGCATGCGCTTTAAGCCCAAGACCCGTAAGCTCAAATAGGGGAGGCCCGTAGATGTCTTCCCAGATGACGGTTATTATCGCCGGTATCGTGCTGGTTGTGGCCATCGTGGTCGCACTGGTCATCATGCGTCGCGGCGATTCCCGTTTTACCTACGATACGCAGCATGGAACGGCCCCGCGCGCCACCGAGGGCGAGGGCAATACCGCGGCGACCGCCTTTAAGGGCCGCTTCTCCATCCTCACCACGGGTGTGGGCGCGATGTTCGCGGCGCTTGCCGTCAAGCTGTGGGGCATGCAGATGGTCTCGTCGGACTATTACGAAAAGCAGGCTAATAGCAATCAGACGCGCACCGTTACCACACCCGCTGTGCGCGGCCGCATCCTCGACCGCAATGGCGTCGCGCTTGTCCAGAACCGTCCCTCACTTGCTGTCGTGGCCTACCGCGACCTTGCCGAGGATGAGGTTCTGGTTCGCCATCTTGCCAATGTGCTCGGCATGCCCTACGTGGCGGTTCTGCGCAATATCCAGGACAATTCCGAGGGCGCCCAGAGCCTGCATACCATCGCGACGGACGTCCGTCGCTCCACGGTTGCCTATATTCAGGAGCACGCCGGCGAGTTCCCGGGCGTCAAGATTGCCGAGCGTACCGAGCGCCAGTATCCATATGGCGAGACGGCATGCCATATCTTGGGCTATACCGGCACCATTACCTCCGAGCAGCTCGAGGCCCAGAATAAGAAAACCTCTGGCGATGATGATGCTTCTGCTGGTCGGATTACGTACCAGTCGGGCGATATCGTGGGCCAGGCGGGTGTTGAGAGCTACTACGAAAACCTGCTGCAGGGTATTCGTGGCGAGCAGACCGTCAAGGTCGATGCCTCGGGCAATGTGACCGGTCAGGCCGGCGCCGTGCCCGCCAAGGCCGGCTCCGACATTAAGCTCACGCTCGACCTTAAGATCCAACAGGCCTGTGAGACGGCGCTGGCGAGCGCCATCGAGCTTGCCAAGACCACTGGCTACAGCAATGCCGGCAACGGCGCTGTGGTGTGTCTCGATCCCAACAATGGCGAAATCCTGGGCATGGCGAGCCAGCCCAAGTTCGATCCTTCCGTCTTTATCGGCGGCGTCTCAAATGACGTGTGGACCGAGCTTAATGATGACAAGGGTTCGCACCCGCTGCTCAACCGCGCCATTAGCGGACAGTACATGTCGGCCTCGACCATCAAGCCGCTTTCGGCACTGGCCGGTCTTGAGTTTGGAACCTACACGTCGGGGCAGACGACCAACTGCACGGGCTATTGGACGGGTCTGGGCAAGTCGTGGGGCAAGTACTGCTGGCTGCATTCCGGCCACGGCACCATGACGCTGCAGTCGGGTATCGCCAACTCTTGCGACCCCGTCTTCTACGACATGGGCAAGGCGTTCTTTTATGACGAGCAACATCCTGAGGGCCTGCAGGAGGTCTTTCGTCGCTGGGGCCTAGGCAAGACCTGCGGTATTGATCTGCCGAGTGAGGGCGCGGGCCGTATTCCCGATGCCGAGTGGAAAGAGTCGTACTTTACCGACGCCTCTGCCGAGGACCGCAAGTGGAATGCCGGCGATATGACCAACATTGCCATCGGCCAAGGCGACATCCTGGTGACGCCCCTGCAGATGGCGTGCGCCTATATGGGTCTTGCCAACGGCGGCAAACAGTACGTGCCTCACGTGTTTTTGTCTGCCGTGTCGCGCGATGGCGACGGCGATGCCTATAAGTACAACGGCAAGGGCAAGAAGAAGCGCCTGGAGGCCAAGATCAACAGCGATTCGGATTTGACTCTTGTTCGCAACGGCATGCACGACGTGATTTACACGGCATCGACGTCCCTGGCGGCTCACTTTGGCACCCTGACGCCGCAGGTGTACGGCAAGTCGGGCACGGGCGAGAAAAGCGGCGAGGACGAATACGCGTGGTTCTGCGCCTATGCACCGGCCGATGATCCCAAGTATGTCATCGCTACTGTCCTGGAGCAGGGCGGCGGTGGTTCGGATACCGCGATGCATGTCGTGCGCGACGTGCTCGGCGTGATTTATGACGAGCCCGATACCTCTTCGGCCTCGGGCGATTCTTCGGTTCGATAGGAGGTTGCGATGGATTTTTCTCCGGCGGATCTGTTCCGTTCAACCAAGACCGGCTCTCGCAGCAGCCTGGACCGCGTCAACAAGCAACTTTCGGCCTCGCGCGGTACGTTTCGCCAAAAGGTGCATATCGGTGTGCTGCTGGCTACCGTCGCGCTCGTTGCCTATGGCGCCATCATTATTTGGTCGGCGTCACAGTTTAAGGCCGACGCCTCATTCTCGCGCCACCTGCTGGGCATTGGCATTGGCGCGGTGCTTGCGGTGCTCGTCTGGCGTACCGATCTGCGCGGTATTTCCAATTTTTCGACGGCGTTGCTCGTCATCGACCTGATCGTGATCTTCTCGCCCAAGATTCCGGGTCTGTCCTATACGGGCGGTCTGGGCATGACGGGCTGGATCAAGATTCCCGGTATCGGCTTGACATTCCAGCCGGTCGAGCTTGCCAAGCTCATCACCATCTTCTTTATCGCCACGCTTGGCTCGCAGTATAACGGCCGCATCGATACCGTTCGCGACTACGTCAAGCTCTGCGGCATGCTGTCCATCCCGTTTTTGGCCGTCGTTGCCATGGGCGACCTGGGCTCGGGCCTGGTCGTGCTGGTCTCGGGCGCCATCGTCATCTGCATGAGCGGTGCGCGCCGCGAATGGGTGCTGTCGACCCTGGCCCTGCTTGTGGGCCTGGTGGCCCTCGTCCTGGCGCTCGATTCGGTCTTTGATTCGTTGCTCGGCCACGATGTGCTCATCAAGCAGTATCAGATGAACCGCCTGACGGTCTTTATCGACCCCGATAATGCCGATTCGGACGATGCCTACAACCTGCAGCAGTCGCTTATCGCCGTTGGCTCGGGCGGCTTCTTTGGTAAGGGTTTGGGCCATGCGACGCAGTCGGCCGGCGGCTTTCTGCCTGAGTTCCACACCGACTTTGTCTTCGCCTTCCTATCCGAGACCTTTGGCTTTTGCGGTTCCTTTTTGCTCCTGTGCCTCTACGTGCTGCTGATCTTTTCGACGATTCGCGTCGCCTTTAAGTGTGAGTCGCTGTTCTTGCGTCTTTCGTGTGTGGGCATCGTTGGCATGTGGGCGTTTCAGACCTTCGAAAACATCGGCATGTGCATCGGCATGATGCCGATTACCGGTATTCCGCTACCGTTTATTAGCTTCGGTTCGTCTTCGATGATGATTCAGCTGCTGACAGTGGGTATCGTACAATCCATATGGCGGCATCGTTCGGGCGCCGCGTAACCGCTGGAGGGGTTTGCTATGAAAATTCCCGTAGATAAGCTGACCCGCGCTTTTAAGATGGGCGCGTCCGTTAAGAAGGATTCCGATACGCCGGTGCGCGTCTCGGTCTATCTGGATTCGTCCGCCTCGCGCTTTCTGGCCGAGACGGTGCGTGACGCCTTTGTGCCGCAGACGACCTCGGGCATTGTGCGCGTCGAGCGTCTGGGGGAGGAGCGAATTGCTCCAAAGACCGATACCGATGTGGTACTGGTGCTCTCGTGTGGTTCCGACCGCCTGGAGAGTGCCGTGCAGGAGCTCGTGATCGCCGGCGCGCCCGTGTGCGTGCTTGCCGAGTCTGCTGTGGAGGTGCCGTTTATCGAGGAGTCCACGCCCATGCTCGGCGTGGTGGCGGCAACCGATAAGACGTTTCTGCTCGAGACGCTTGCCCGCTGGATTCTCGATCGCACCGACAAGGAAACGGCTTTTGCGGCGAACTTTGCCTTTATGCGCATCGCGGCGGCCAATCGTATCATCACCTCGTGCGCGCTCACCAATATGGCGACCGGTGCGCTGGTGTTTTTGCCGGGCGCCGATTATCCCGTTATGGCGCTGGCGCAGGTGGGCATGCTCTTTGAGCTCGCTGCCGTCTTTGGACGCGGCATTAAGCCTGAGCGCGGCTATGAGGTCGCGGGCGTGCTTGCCGGCGGTCTTGTGATCCGCGCGGTCACCCGCGCACTCGTCAAGCAGACGCCGCATATTGGGTTTGCCGTCAAGGCGCTCACTGCTGCCGCGGGCACCTATGGCATGGGCCGTGCGCTCGTTTCGCTCTACGAGCGCGATGTCGACTACAGCCGTGCCAACGAGGTGGTCACTGCCACGTTCTCCCGCGTTCGCGATCTGGTGACCACGGTCGCGGGTGCTACCCGTCCTATGGCGTCCTACCAAGACGCATCCGATCTCGCTGCTTAGGGGTTTTCCGTTGCGCGTTGCATACCAAGACTGTTTTCATTTAATTGAGCCGCTGCTCGCCAAGGTCGAAAAGCCGAGTCGCTATATCGATCACGAGTGGGGCACGCTTTCCAAGGCCGATGCCGACTACCGTTGCTGCTTGATCTACCCGGATGTGTACGAGGTTGGTCTGCCCAACCAGGGTATCGCCATCCTCTACAACATTCTTAACCAGGCCGAGGGCATCTCCTGCGAGCGCGGCTATGTGCCGTGGCCCGACATGGGTGACGCCATGCGCGAGGCGGGCATTCCGCTGCTGTCGCTCGAAGGTGCTGCCCCCGTCGCTTCGTTTGATATCGTCGGTCTGCATGTGCCGCACGAGATGGCGGTGACGAACTTCCTCGAGGCACTCGATCTCGCTGGCATTCCGCTGTTGGCGGCCGACCGCACTGAGGACGATCCCATCATCATCGCCGGCGGTCCCTCGGTGTACAACCCCGAGCCGTATGCGGCCTTCTTCGATGCCATCCTCATCGGCGAGGGCGAGGAATCGCTGCTCGAGACCTGCCAGCTGCATCGCCGCCTGCGCGACGAAGGAGTCCCGCGCGCGCAGATTGTTGAGCAGCTTGCATCCATTGCCGGCAACTACGTGCCGTCGCTCTATGAGGTTCGTCACGACGAGCCCTGCTCGCCGCATGGCTACACCGTGCCGCGCGAGGGCAAGGATGCGCCGACCGTGGTCTACAAACGCGTCGTCGAGGATTTCGGCGCCACGAATCCGCTGTCGCAGTCGTGCGTGCCCTATGCGCAGCTGGTTCACGATCGCCTGTCTATCGAGATTCTGCGCGGCTGCGCCCGCGGCTGTCGTTTTTGCCAGGCCGGCATGACGTATCGCCCGGTGCGCGAGCGTTCGGCCGACCAGATCGTCTCGTCGGTGATTCAGGGTCTGGAAAAGACCGGCTATGACGAGGTGTCGCTGACCTCGCTCTCCACGACCGACCACTCCTGCATTCGTGACGTGCTCGGCAGGCTCAACCGTCGCCTGGAGGATACGGGTATTCGCGTGTCTATTCCGTCGCAGCGCCTGGATTCATTTGGCGTGGATATGGCCGAGTCGGTCGCCGGCGAAAAGAAGGGCGGCCTGACGTTCGCACCCGAGGCCGGCAGCCAGCGCATGCGCGACATCATTAACAAGAACGTGACCGAGGAGGACCTGGACCGTGCGGCCAAGGCGGCCTTCGAGGCCGGCTGGAACCGCATGAAGCTCTACTTTATGATGGGCCTTCCCGGCGAGCGCGACGAGGACATCGTGGCCATCGCCAATCTGGCCGATCACGTGCTGGAGCTCGGTCGTTCCGTGGTGCCCAAGGCTCGTCGCGGCTCGATCTCGGTGTCCATCTCGGTTTCGGTGTTTATCCCCAAGGCTGCCACGCCGTTCCAGTGGTGCCCGCAGCTCGACTACAACGACGTCAAGCGTCGCCAGAAGCTGCTTATCACGAGCGTTCGCAACCGTGCCGTCCGCGTGCATTACCACGATGCCGAGACCTCGCTCATCGAGGCCGCGCTGTCCCGCGCCGGGCGTGACATGACGCCCGTCATCATCGATGCTTGGCGCGCTGGCTCTCGCTTTGACGCCTGGGTAGAGCATTTCTCGCTCGATAACTGGAAGGAGGCTGCTGCCAAAAACGGCATCGACCTCAATGAGCTCGTGCACCTGCCCTACGAGTTGGACTGGCGCCTGCCGTGGGAGCACGTGAGCCCCGGCTGCACGCGCGGCTTCCTCGAGCGCGAGTACCGTCGCTCGCTCGAGGGTGTCACGACTCCCGACTGCACCCGCACGTCGTGCACCGGCTGCGGAATCTGCCCCACGCTCCACGTCAAGAATGTATTGATGGGTGATCGCGCATGAGTGAGCGCCTGACCGACAACCCCACGCTCTTTAGGCTTCGTGTTCGCTATGGCAAGCGCGATCGCCTTAAGTACCTGGGCCATCTCGAAGTAATCCATACCATTGAGCGCATCGTGCGCCGTGCGGGACTTCCCTATGCCGTCACGCAGGGCTTCTCTCCGCACATGCGCGTGGGCTTCTCTTCGGCGCTACCGGTGGGTACGTCGTCGACCTGCGAGTGGTATGACCTGTTTATGACCGAGTTTGTGGCGCTCGACGAGGCGTTTGGGCGTCTGGCTGCGGCGTCTCCGACCGATCTGGCGCCCATCGAGGCGGCGTATATCGACGTGCGCACGCCGGCGTTGACGGCGCAACTCACGCGTCTGTCGTATCGCATCGACCTGCACTTGGATCCCGAGGCGCCCGTAAGCGCCGACGAGGTGCGTCGTGCGATCGACACGTTGCGCACGGACCATGGCATCGACTACGCGCGCGGCAAAAAGAGCAAGCGCTTGGATTTGGATCACACGCTCGTGGGCTATGAGCTCACGGCGGGGGAGCGCCCGGACCATTTAGTGCTCATGCTCGACACCCATGCCGATAACGAGGGCTCCATGCGTCCGGAAATTTTGCTTTCTGCAGTTGATGTTTTGTTGCAGGGCTTGACCCCGGGCGTGGATGCACCTATTGTTTCCACCGGTATGCAAGACCTCGTGACCATCTGCTCCTACGATGTCGAGCGTCAGAATCAAGCATGCGAGGACGACGAGGGCCGACTCGTCAGCCCCATACCTGTGCGAACTTGTGGATTTGCTCCACATACTCGTTGACGGGGGTATTTTCGCCTGCTACTATATTCGGCTGTTGCACTAACTGATGCATGAAGGGCAAGTAAACATGTACGCAATCGTTAACACGGGCGGCAAGCAGTACAAGGTCGCCACCGACGATGTCATCACCGTCGAGAAGATCGAGGGCAATGAGGGCGACAAGGTCACCCTGCCGGTCATCTTCCTCAACGATGGTAAGAAGATCGTCACCGATCCCGACAAGCTGGCCAAGGCCAAGGTTACCGCTCAGATCGTTGAGCAGTTCAAGGGCGAGAAGCAGCTGGTCTTCAAGTTCCACAAGCGTAAGCGCTATCGTCGTCTGAAGGGTCACCGTCAGCAGCTCACCAAGCTGAAGATCGTGAAGGTCCAGGCTACGTCCCGCGCCAAGAAGGCTGTCAAGGCAGAGGCCGAGGCTGTTGCCGAGGCTCCCGTCGCCGAGTAGATTACACTCGTAACGAAAGAGTAGGTATACACAATGGCACACAAAAAAGGACTCGGTTCCTCCCGTAATGGCCGTGACTCCCGCGGTCAGCGCCTTGGCACGAAGCGCTATGCCGGCCAGACGGTAACCACGGGCACGATTCTCGTCCGTCAGCACGGCACTCACATCCACCCGGGTGAGAACGTTGGCCGTGGCAAGGACGATACGCTGTTCGCGCTGGTCGACGGTACCGTTGAGTTCCACAAGGGTATCAAGCACAGGGTCAGCGTACGCCCGCTCGCGAACGCGTAATTCACCCTTCATAGAGCACATATGTGGGAGGCACTTGAGTTTTAGGATTCAAGGGTCTCCCTCTTTTTGTAGGAGGCGATTCTGTTGTCACAGTTCACCGATATCAGCCGCATTAACGTGTGCGGCGGCGACGGCGGAGCCGGATGCATGTCGTTTAGGCGCGAGGCATTTGTCCCCAAGGGCGGCCCCGATGGCGGCGACGGCGGTCGTGGCGGCAATGTCGTCATCCAGGCTGATGCTCAGCTGTCTTCGCTGATCGATTACCGCTTTAAGCATCACTTCCGCGCCGAACGCGGCACGCACGGGCAGGGTGCCCGTCGTAACGGCAAGAGCGGCGAGGACCTGATCCTGAAGGTTCCCATGGGCACCGTGGTGCGCGAGCTCGACCCCGAGACGCAGACCCCGATGTTCGAGATTGCTGACCTGGTGCACGATGGCGAGCGCGTTGTCGTGGCGCCCGGCGGTGCCGGTGGCCTGGGCAACACGCACTTTGTGACGTCGGTGCGCCGCGCGCCCGCGTTCGCTCAGCTGGGCGAACCGGCCGAGGAGCACTGGATTGAGCTTGAGATGAAGCTTATGGCCGATGCCGCACTCGTGGGCTTCCCCTCGGTGGGCAAGTCCTCGCTTATCGCGCGCATGAGTGCCGCCCGTCCCAAGATCGCCGACTATCCGTTTACAACGCTCGTGCCGAACCTCGGCATGGTGCGTGCCGGTGAGTATTCTTACGTCGTTGCCGACGTTCCTGGTTTGATCGAGGGCGCGAGCGAGGGCAAGGGCCTAGGCCACCAGTTCCTGCGCCACATTGAGCGTACGGCCCTGATCATGCATGTCGTCGACATGACGGGCGGTTTTGAGGATCGCGACCCGGTTGAGGATTACCGCATCATCAACCGTGAGCTCGAGCAGTATGGCGCAGAGCTCTCGGAGCGCCCGCAAATCGTTGTCGCCAACAAGTGCGATGCGCCGGGCACGGCCGACAAGATTGCCGACCTCAAGCGCGCCGCGCTCGACGATGGACATATGTTCTTTGCCGTGTCCGCCGTGACGGGCGCCGGGCTCAATACGCTGATGCTTGCCGTGGGCGAGCAGGTGGCTAAGCTTCGCGCCGAGCTGGCGGTTTCCGATGAGCCGGTCGATCTTCGCGACGAGGAGTGGGAGCGCCGCCGTCTGCAGCGCGAGAAGCGGTTCCGCATTGTCCAGGAGGAGCCCGGTGCCTTCCGTGTGGTTGGTCGTGCCATCGAGCGCATGGTCATCCAGACCGACTGGGAAAACGAGGAAGCCGTCATTTACCTGCAGCATAAGTTTGCACGTATGGGTGTTGACGACGCGCTCGAGAAGGCCGGTTGCCGTGCGGGCGACGAGGTCCGCATTTGCCAGCGTGCCTTTGACTTTGAGGGCGCTGAGGACTTCTCGGAGTACGAGGAGCTCGAGGACGCTGGCGAGGACGTTGCCGTTGAGGCCATTGACGTGGCCGATGCTGCGGATGAGGGCGTCGAGGTTGTCGATGCGGCGGATGCCGCGGACGATGCCGAGACCTCGGAGGGCGAGTAAGCCATGTCGCTGCGCGGTGGAATCGGTTTGCCCGAGCTGCCCATAAAAGAGGGCAAGGAGTTTCGGCTTGGCATTATGGGCGGCACATTCGACCCGATTCATTACGGGCACCTGGTGACTGCCGAGCAGGCGCGCGAGTCGCTCGACTTGGACGCTGTGCTCTTTATGCCGGCGGGCTCTCCCGCCTTTAAGCTTGACAAGCCGGTTACGCCTGCTGAGGACCGTTATGCCATGACGGTCCTCGCCACCGCCGCGAACCCGGCCTTTTTGGCGAGCCGGTTCGAGATTGACCGTCCGGGTGTAACCTATACGGCCGATACGCTTCATGCCCTTCGCGATTTTTACCCGCCGCAGGTAAAGCTCTACTTTATTACGGGCGCCGATGCGATTATCGATATTGTGACCTGGCATGATGCCGAACGAATCGCTGAGCTTGCTACCTTTATTGCGGCGACGCGACCGGGCTTTGATATCGATACGGCGCGTGCCCGAATCAAAGAGTCGGGGCTGCCGTTCGACGTGCGCTATATTCAGATTCCGGCGCTGGCGATCAGCTCGACGAACATTCGTAAGCGAGTTGCCCGCGGCATGAGCGTGCGCTATCTTACGAGCGAGTCCGTGCTCGGCTACATTCGCAAGCGCAGGCTATATGCCGATTTGGGCCAAGAAGATTTTGAGTGATGGGGGCTACGTTGTCGGTAGAGGATCAGTTTGAGGGCGATGAGCGCGCGCTGCTCAAGCGCATTCAAGAGCTGCTCGATGTTCGCATGAAAGATAAGCGCAAGCGCTATGTGCATTCGCTGGGTGTTGCCGAGACCGCACTTCATCTGGCCGAGGTCTACGGCGTTGACCGCTTTGATGCGGCTGCCGCCGGCTTAATTCACGACTGGGACAAGGTTCTTTCCGATGACGAGCTCGTGGCCCGCGCGCTTCACTATGGCATCAAGGTTGCCGGCTCTCCTTCCGCCGCGACGCCGCTTTTGCATGGCCCTGTTGCCGCCTATGAGCTTCCGCAGCTTTTTCCCGAGCTGTCACCGGCCGTTTTCCAGGCTGTCGACCGTCACACCGTGGGTGCCTGCGACATGACGCCGCTCGATATGGTGGTCTTTGTGGCAGATGCCATCGAGCCCAACCGTCACGGCGACTATGCCCATGCGCTGCGCAAGATGGTGGGGAAGTCCTCGCTCGATGAGTTGTTCTTCTCCTGTTTTGCGCAGGGTCTGGTCTTTGTGATCCAGTCCGGGCGCTATCTTTATCCCACGGCTATTACGATTTACAACCATTACGCCCAGCTGCGCTAGCTCGGGTGTGTCTAGAAAGAGGTATTCCATGGCCGACGAGACCATGACTGACGAGCAGATTCTTGAAGGTGTGGAGCACAAGAGTTTCGTTGCCACGTCCGACCGCACCGCCGCCTCGCTGTCCGCGAGCGGTGTCGCCGCCGAGGATGTCGCCCGCGCCGCCGCGCAGGCCGCCTACGACAAGAAGGGCGAGGACGTGCAGGTGCTCGACCTGACCGAGCTTTCCGACGTGTGCGACTACTTTGTGCTTGCCACCGTTACCAACAACCGCCAAGTCGATTCGATCGTCGACGAGATCGAGGAGAAGGTTGCCGAGGCTTGCGGCGAGCATCCGTTCTCCATCGAGGGCCGCGAGCAGAAGACCTGGATGCTCATGGACTACGGCTCGGTTGTCGTCCACGTCTTCACTCCCGAAGCCCGCGACTTTTACCGCCTAGAAAAGCTCTGGGGTGACGCCCCCCAGCTCCCCCTCGACCTCCTCTAGTGGCTCATTTGATATGGGGCTTTTAGCTAGCCTCGCGCATTTCGCCGGG
>CABMPS010000020.1 GCA_902388545.1 uncultured Collinsella sp. | reverse complement strand
CGCAATTTCGGCGATAGGAAGGCAAGTCGTGGAGCCGGCCACGGTAATGGAAGAGGTAGAAGATCCCGAAGAACAGGCGCACAGCGTAAGCGTAAGCACAGCGGCGCTCAGGACCGATACGATCTTTCTCATAGCATCACGCCGATCGCAGCATGGCGCCCACAGGTGCCGTCCTCGTTACGGTAGGAATAAAAGCGGTCGTTCTGACGCACAGTCGAAAGCTGGGTATCCACGATATTATCCGCGTCCACACCGGCATCTACCAGCGCCTCACAAATGGCAGCGGAAAGATCGAGCATGCGAGAGGCACTCGCATCGATGCAAGAGAACTCGACGGCAAAGCGATCCATGAGTTCCTGGGATACCTCATATTCGTCAGCCAAGATATGGGGGCCGATATAGGCGGAAACGTCGCTCGCATCGCAGCCGGCAGCATCGCAAAGCGCCTGGCACGCCTTGGCAGAAATACGTGCAATCGTGCCCTTCCAACCGGAGTGCACCACGGCAAATCCGCCAGGGGCCACCAGCACCACGGGAACGCAGTCGGCAAAGCAGAGCAGCACGGGCACGTCATGGGCCGTACAGACGATGGCATCGCAGCCCTCGGCAATCTGCTCGCGAACAGCCTCAAGATCGTCGGCGCCGTTCGAAGTCACCGTAACGATATGGTCACCATGTACCTGATTGGGCACGAGCAGATTATGCTCGCACTCAGTGGCGCCCATAGCTTCGAGCGCTCGACGACGATTTTCTTGAACAGCAAAGGGGTCATCGCCTACATGCGAGCCCAGGTTGAGCGAGGAGTACGCATCTTCAGAAACGCCACCGGTGCGCTCGGTAAAGGCAAAGCGGACATCGGATGTCGCGCCCTCCACCAACGTAACTCCATCATGGTCGACACGCGAAACGTTGTCCGCACGTGCTGCCATACTAAAGCCTCCTAATAACACAAGTACCGCGGCGTCGCCGCGCAGTCCGCGTTTATACGGCTGTCATACTTCCTTAAAAGGATACCCGCAGCGGTAGGGACCAAACGTAAAGGGAACGTAAGGAGATTGGAGGCTTTCGTTTACAAACGAGAAACAAAACGGGGTGCATCCAAATGGACACACCCCGTGCAGGTCGTTGAGAAAAACGAACTAGAAGCTACCGCGCTTCAGGAAGTCGGGAAGCTCGAACTGGTCGTTGCCAAAGTTGGGCAGCTCGGTACCACCGACGTTGCGGGTCGGAGCGGCCTGAGCCGGGCTGGCAGCCGGAGCGGTGCGCTGCGGCTCAGCGGAGGCAGCGGCCTTGCTCTGAGACTGCTGAGCAGCAAAGAGCTCATCCTGACGGTTGACGTTGGAGTCGGAGAAGCCCGTAGCGATGACGGTGATACGCACCTGATCGCCCAGGGACTCGTCGACAACGGTACCGAAGATGATGTTGGCCTCGGGGTCGACGGCGTTGGCGACAACGTCGGCGGCGTCGCTGATCTCCTGGATGCCCAGGTCCTTGGAACCGGCGATGGAGAGCAGCACGCGCGTGGCACCATCGATGGAGCTCTCGAGCAGCGGGCTGGAGATGGCCTGCTGGGCAGCGTCGACGGCACGAGTATCCCCAGAAGAGGTACCGATACCCATCATGGCGGTACCGGCCTGCTTCATGATGGTCTTAACATCGGCGAAGTCCAGGTTGATGATACCGGGGACGGTGATGAGGTCGGTGATGCCCTGGGTGCCCTGGGAAAGGACGCCATCGGCAATCGCGAAGGCCTCGAGCATGGTGGTCTTCTTCTCGGCGATGTCGAGCAGCTTATCGTTAGGAATGACGATCATGGTGTCGACGCAATCGGAGAGGGTCTTGATGCCCTCCTCGGCGCTCTTCTTACGCTTGCGGCCCTCGAAGGTGAAGGGCTTGGTCACGACGGCGACGGTCAGTGCGCCGACCTCGTTCATCGCGATATCGGCAACGATGGGAGCAGCGCCGGTACCGGTGCCGCCGCCCTCGCCGCAGGTGATAAACACCATGTCGGCGCCAGCGAGCGCCTCGGCGATGTCGTCGCGGGACTCATCGGCAGCCTTGCGGCCAACCTCGGGATTGGCGCCGGCGCCCAGGCCGCGGGTAAGGTCGGTGCCGATGTGCACCTTGATATCGGCATCAGAGATCGCGAGTGCCTGAGCATCGGTGTTGATGGCAACAAACTCGACGCCGCGGATGCCCTCTTCGATCATTCGATTGACCGCGTTGGTACCGCCGCCGCCGACGCCGACCACCTTAATGACGGCAAGGTAGTTGTTGATCTCTGTCTCGTGCATGTCGGTCCTCCGAACAAAGGTTATAGCCATAGCATGGGTCGACCCCTGCGCACATTAACCTTCAGGTTGAAAGTAAATGCAAAGGTAAACCGTATTATGTTTGCACATTATGAACGTATCAGTCAAATAATTGACCGTGAAAACCAAACAAACCAGATAAACGGCGTGGTATGGCCCCTCAACAAAGCATCAACCAGCGCTACGAGGTTGGAGCATTCCTAAATGTGTAGTTGCCCGGAGAGCGCACATTGATATACGTTACGCCCTCTACCTGCGAAAGCAACTTGGTGACTACGCGTTCCTTCTTGGCGATATCGTCCGAATCGCCCAGCGACACCTCAATGCCGTTATTGAGGTTTGCCGAGATGGCTTCGACCGAAGGCGTGGAAATATCCTTGACTTGTCCCAAGAACTCGCTCGAAAAACCACGCACATAATCCAGGCCGGCCTTAACGGCTTTGGAGTTCACCGCCTGGCCGGAAACCGGAGCGACATCCGCCGAGACATCAGTCAATAACACCGCGCCATAATGCTTGGCGAGCGCCAGCGCGGCATCGATTCCGGTCAAGGTATTTGAGCCCTGCCCTGTCGTGATGACGTTGCCCTGGTCGTCCACTTCGACCGACGTCGACAGCGGGGCGATCCAGGTGTCATCGTCTCCGATAGCCCAGGCAAGGTCGTCGGAGCTGATATATGCAATGGCGATAACTTTACGCTCCGTCGGCGTGATGATAAGCGTATGGGGAAACTGGCGCTGGACATCTACGCCCGAGACCCACGGGTTTTGCTTGAGATCCTCGGTAATCTGGTCGGGATCGACGTTAAAAAGCGACGTTCCCTCGGGCAAGTCGATCAGCTGGATAGCATCGTGCTTCGTCACATGCTCGCTGCCTTGAATCTGAATATCAGTGGCAGTAAACAATCCAGAGTTGATCACCACGATGACAACGACGACGAGCACGGCCAAGACGGCCAAAACGCCGCCCACGATTTTGCCTTTGCCTGTAACGACAGAAGCGGCGTCTGATGTTTTATTTGCCATCGCTCCAAGTGAAGATAACGGGTTGAAGCCTTTTTTACTCGAAGGCTTCTTGGCGGTAGCCGGCACCGATGTCAGCGAGCGCGGTTTCGATGCGCCCAGCGTGCGGCCTGGACGCGCCGCTTTAGTTCCCGTCGAGGGCTTGGGAGTTGCCATAGGACGGGCAGGCTTGGCGCCCATAACAGGCTTTGACGTCACCGAGGGACGCGAGGACTTTTTTGCGGCCGGACGATTACCGAGCTGCGAGCCGACGACCGGACGACTGGCCTGTCGAGCATGCCCGACAGACTTAGAGTGCGCGACGGTATTGCGTTGAGGTTTGGCAGGCGCGCCGGAACGCCCTCCGGCGCGGCGGAAGGTGGGTTTCGATGCTCTAGAAGCCGAGGAATTTAACTTCCGGTCTGAGCTCGATGCCATACGCCTCCCTCACCTTTCCGTGCACATGTCTGATAACCGCGGCAACGTCATCGGCCGAGGCAGTTCCGTTATTAACGATAAAATTAGCGTGAACGGGCGAAATTTCCGCGTTGAATTATGCAGAGAAAGCAGCTCATGACATGTTGCCGGCGAAATTTCCGCGCCGCCAATTGAAAAACCCTTTAATCCACAATCCTCGATAAGCTTGCCCACACTCGCATCGGGCGGGTTGCGAAAGACCGACCCGCAGGATGCGCGACCCATGGGCTGCGTACGCTTGCGCCTTGTAAGGTACCGCTCCATGCGCTCGCGAATGTCGGCCTTGGGCGCCGGTTTAAGCTTGAGCACGCACTCGAGGATGATCTCATTGCGGGGAAGGCTACATTCGCGGTAGCCCCAAGAGATCTCGGACCCCGCATAATGCTTGATACCGGATGCCGGGTCAAACGTTACGACATCCTCAACCAGCGAGCCAATCCACTCGGTCCGCGTGCCGGCATTCATAGATATCGCACCGCCGACCGAACCAGGAATGCCAACGGCAAACTCAAGGCCCGAGAGGCTACGCGACAGGGCATCGTTGACCAGGCGCGCAAACATCACGCCCGCACCGACCGTCAGCGTACAACCGTCATCGGCAACAACCGTGCGCTGGAACTCACGTCCGAGCGAAATGACGGCACCGCGATAACCGCCATCGGCAACCAGCAGATTGGAACCCTTGCCGATGATGACCCACGGCACCTGCTCGCGATCGAGCACCGCCACGGCGCGGCGGAGGGCATGATAGCTATGGCACGTCACAAAGAGGTCGGCCTTGCCGCCGATACGATAGCTCGTATGACGCGCAAGGCGCTCGTCCTCGATCACATCCGTGTCGATCATGCCCGAGAGCGCCATGACGGCGTTAAACAGACCCATTAGACTTAAGCGTCTTTCTTGGCAGTCAGATACTCAATGAACTCGGGACCGACGGTCGTAACGTCGCCGGCACCCATGGTGAGCAGCAGGTCGCCCTCGCCCACCATCTGCTCGAGCTCCTGATTGAGCTCAAGACGGCTGGAGCAGTACACGACCTCCTTGCCAGGATGCTTGGCGCGCACGGTATCGGCGAGCATCTTAGAGGTGACACCCGGAATGGGCATCTCGCCAGCCGAGAACACATCAATCAGCAGCAGTTTATCGGCATTGGCAAATGCATCGGCAAAGTCGTCGCACAGGGCCTGCAGGCGCGAATAGCGGTGCGGCTGGAACACGACGTCGACGTGCTTGTAACCCAGCGACGCAGCGGCAGCAAGCGTCGCCTTGATCTCGGTGGGGTGATGGCCGTAATCATCGACCACGGTGATGCCATCGATATCGCCCACGTGGGTAAAGCGACGGCGGACGCCCTCAAAGCTCGAGAGCGCCTTGGCGGCGGCGTCGATGTCAAGGCCCAGGACATGGGCGACGGTGAGCACCGCCGTGGCGTTGAGCATGTTGTGGCGACCGGGATTGCTCTTGATCTCCACAGCGCGCTCAGTGCCGTCCTCAAAGCGAACGATAAAGTCACTCTGGATGCCCTTGACATCCGGGTGCATGCAGACGATGTCGTTGCTCTCGGCAAAGCCGTAGGAAAGCACGTGACGGCCCGTCGACTTGGCGAGCTCGACCAGATGCGGGTCCTCACCGCAGACGATGACGGTGCCGTCCTCGCCCACCAGGCTCATGAATTTGGCGAAAGTTGCCTCGATCTCCTCGATACCCGAGTAGTGATCGAGGTGGTCGGCCTCGACGTTGGTCACAATGACTACGTTGGGGTTCAGGAACAGGAAGGAGCTGTCGGACTCGTCGGCCTCGGCGACAAAGTAGTCGCCCGAGCCGTTCTTGCCGTTCGTGTCATAGCCCTCGACGATGCCACCGATCAGGAAGCTCGGATCCAGACCCATGCGGTCGAGCATGGTGGCACACATCGAAGACGTGGTGGTCTTGCCATGCGTGCCGGCAACAGCGACGGTGGTGTAGCCGTGGCCCAAAGCAGAGAGCATCTTGGCACGGGGCCACACGGGAATACCAAGCTCGCGAGCGCGCACGAGTTCAGGGTTGGACTCCGGAATAGCGGTGGAGACAACAACCACGTCGGGCTTGACCTCGTCGATCGTGGCGGCCTCATGGCCCACATGCACCTTCACACCAGCGCGGGTAAGCTGGCGGATATAACGTGACGTCTTAAGGTCGGAGCCGGTAACGGCATAACCGCGCTCGTGCAGAACGAGGGCGATGCCGCTCATGCCGGCGCCGCCGATACCGATAAAGTGGGCGCTCTTAAACTCGGGCGCGGAGGTTGCAGTCTGGGAATCAGCCATGTGCTCGTGTACTCCTTGCGTAAACACTGCCTGTAACCCGTTAACTGTACCGCACCTACCGCATCAGCGCGAGGGCGACCGAAGATATCCCGTCTAACTAACGCAAACCCTCTACCGCATCCGCCAGAAGAGCGGCGGCCCTATCCTGAGCCAGACCGCGCGCCGCCTGACGCATGGCGTCGCGCGCCGCCGCGTCATCGACCAGGTGCAGCAGCTCATCGGCAAAGGCAGAACCGTCGATATCGGCATCGGCGCAGAGCACGCCGGCCCCGGCGTCGACCAGATAACGGGCATTGGTGGTTTGGTGGTCGGCCGTCGCATGCGGATACGGCACGAGCACCGAGGGCACGGCGAGCGCAGCGATCTCGGCCACGCTCGATGCGCCCGAACGCGAGAGCACCAAATCGGCAGCAGCCAGCATATCGCCCATGTTGTCGATGTAAGGCTGGACGCGATAACGCTTCGCCTCCTCGGGCGTCAGCGCCAAAGCGCGCTCGGTCTCCTCAAAGCCGTCGGCACCCGTCGAATGCAACACATAGAGGTTCTTGCGCGAAAGCAGCTCGTTTTTGAGCGAAGTCACGCGCTCGTTGAGGTGCTGGGCGCCAAGTGAACCGCCAAAGACGAGCAGCAGCGTAGCGTCCTCGGGAACGCCAAGTGCCTTGCGGCCGCGAGCGCGATCGCCCTCGATCACCGAGCGACGTACGGGGTTGCCGGTCATGAGCACGTGGTCAGGGTCACCTTCGCGCTCAAAGACCGAACGCGCTGCCGGCACCGAGATGCACACGCGGGCGGCGTGGGAGTTCATCATCTTGTTGGCCAGGCCCGGAACAGAGTTCTGCTCATGCAGCAGATACGGAACGCCTGCGCCCTTGCACCACCCCAACAGCGGAACCTCGACATAGGCACCAAAACCGATGGCGGCATCGGGCTTGCCGACCTTTGAGAAATGATTGGCGAGCGCACGCTTGGCCTTATTGACACGCCACAGCGAGGTCAGCGCCGTCCAAGGACGGGAGCGGTCGAAGCCCGTGACCGTAATGGGCACAAAATCAAACCCAGCCTCGGGGACCAAACGACCCTCGAGCTTGCGCGACTGGCCCACGAACACAACGTGGTGGCCACGGTCACGCAGCTCTTCGGCCAAGGCGAGCGCGGGGTTGATGTGTCCTGCCGTGCCGCCGGCTGCAATAGCAACGGTCATTTTATCGGTCATGGTAGTCCCTTCGTACACGCGGCCCCTGGTCGTCGGTGCGCAGACGCGCCGACGGGTCCGAGTTCAAATCGATTCGATTATATCCGCCGCCCGCGTTGCGAGGGCTGGGGCGCTGCGGACGACCTTGCGGAGCCGTTCGCGAGCGTGGACGAGCTGCCGGCTCGGATGCAGAACCATCCAGAACGGTAAAGCCGCTACGCGAAGGTCGTTTACCGCGCACATGGGCCACGCCGGCGGTGCTCTCGTCCATAACGGCAAAGCTCTCACGGCGGCGGTCATACTCATCGCGGCGGGCGCTCTCGTACGAAACGCGCAGGATCAACCCGGCAAGCATAAGCGACACAATAATCGACGAACCGCCGTAGCTAATAAACGGCAACGGTTTGCCCGTCATGGGAAACACGTTGAGGATGCCCAGCGCGTTAATCAAAAACTGCACCGCGAGAATGACCGCGGAGCCAGACGCCATAAGCGCGCCCCGACGATCGGTCGCCTGCTCGGCAATGCGAAACGCCGAGTAGATCAGCATCGCAAACACCAAGAAGAACAGCACGGTTCCGACAAAGCCGACTTCCTCGCCAATGATGGCCAGGATGTAGTCATTGTGCGCCTCGGGCAGATACGAGTACTTCATGGTTGAGTTGCCGATGCCACGGCCGAACAGACCGCCCGAGGCAAAGGCCATGATGGCAAGCGTGGCCTGATAGCCGTCACCATACTCGTCAGCCCAAGGGTTCAAGGCAACCTGAATACGCACCATACGGTACGGCTCTGCGACAAGTGCAATCACGATCACGAGAATGCCGAAGATTAGCACGCCGATGATAAATCTCGGGTCGAGACCCGCAAACAACGCCATGCACATGAGGGTCAACAGGATGATCAGGACAGTACCGAAATCGGGCTGGATAAAGATCAGAAAGAGCGAAATACCCAGGTAGATGCCCATCTTGCGAAGGAATTCGTTGATGTTGCCACCGGGCGAAAAGAAGCGATCAAGCATGATGGCCGAATACGCAATGGCAAATGGCTTTAAAAACTCGGAAGGCTGGAACTGAATACCGGCGATGTTGAGCCAGCGCGTGGCGCCACGGCTGCCGCTGCCCACCAAGAACACCAGAAACAGTAGCCCTATCATGCCGATAAGGAAGATCCTAAGCACATCCTCCCCAAACCAGCTGTCCGGCAAAACGCGCACGATGGCAATCAGCGCCAGAACACCAACCACGGCAAACGCGGCCTGTCGACCCAGGAAAAACGTCGCCGAGCCATTCTCGTGCAGCGCCTCGACCGAAGACGCCGAGTACACCATCAGCAGACCAAAGCACACCAAAGTAAACAGGCAGGCCATAAATATCAGAAGGGGGCGCATGATGCGGGCGGGAACGCCGGCAATATAGCGTTCGCTAAACGACTGCCCGCCGCGACCGGAACGCGGTGTGCTACGCCGCGAGGAAGCACGGTCCGAGTCGGGCCTCCTCATACCTTGTCGGGGGCTCTCCTCTCTCACCGGCAACCCCTATTCCATTTGCGATTTCGCTGCAGCGGCAAGCTGAGCCACGTAGTCCTTAAACACGCGGCCGCGCTCCTCATAGCCCGAGAACTCATCGAACGAAGAGCAGGCAGGAGAAAGTAAGATCACGTCGCCACGGCTCGACAGCGAACGGGCAACGTCCACGGCATCGCGTAGGTCATCCGCTTGGGCGATATCCACATCGCCATCGACATCGGCCTCGTCCATAGCGGCGGTAAAGCGCTCGCGCGCATCGCCAAAGCAGACGACCGAGCGCACGTTATCCATAACGACGCGCGCGAAGTCCGTGAGCGGCGTGCCCTTATCGTGGCCGCCGAGCAGCAAGATCACGTTGTCATCGGGAAATGCCGTCAGTGCCTTCTCGACCGCGTCGGTGTTGGTCGCCTTGGAATCGTTGACGTAGCGCACTCCGTCAATCTCGCCGCACGGCTCCACGCGGTGCTCGAGCGGCTGGAACGAGGCCAGACCGCGGCAAATGCCCTCGGGATTGGCACCGACTGCCAGGGCAGCCGTGGCAGCGTACAGGGCATTGATAACATTGTGATGGCCCGAGATCTTGAGTTCGGACGTGGCGACAAGCTGAGTCTCGACGCCCTTCAGGCGCACGACCATTTTGCCGTCGCGCACAAAGGCGGCGTCTGCACCCTCGGGCTCGTCAAAAGCGACCTTGCAGATGCGGCGACCCGGCGTATAGATGTACTCATCGAACTCGTGAATGCCGGCGTCTTCGACGTCGACAACCACCAGATCGTCATCGACCATATTGTCAAACAGCTTGATCTTGGCAAGCGCATAGTTCTTATGGCTCTTATGCCAGCCCAAGTGGTCGGGAGTGATGTTGAGCAGCACCGCCACACGAGGGTGGAGCTCGGTGGTCGTAGCAATCTGATAGCTCGAGAGCTCAGCCACAAACCACTCGTTGCGGGCTCGGCCGTCAATCTCGTTGACCGGCGGCTCGCCGATGTTGCCGACAGCTACGCTGGCCTCGCCGGCAGCCTTGAGCAGATAATCGGTCAGCGACGTGGTGGTCGTCTTGCCGTTGGTGCCCGTGATGGCAATCCAGTTATCGGGCGACAGGCGATAGGCAAACTCTGGCTCACCCATAATCTGGGCGGCATGTTCGCGCCCGGCCTTAAAGAAGCCCGAGAACTCCGAGATGCCCGGGCACGTCACGCATGCGTCATAGGCGCCCTCGACCTGTTCGGTCCCATAGACAAACGACGCACCAGCAGCCTCGAGCGCACGCGTGGCGTCATTGGGCTCAGAGGTGCCGCCGCCATACACGGTAACGGCGCTTACGCGCTCGGGATGTGCCAGCGCCCAGCGGGCGACATCGAGACCGGATTTGCCCTGACCCAAAACGAGCAGGCTAAAGACATCAGCAAGAGGCAGGAAAGACCACTATCCCAACTGGAAGAACAGAGCAAGGCCAACGGCACCAAATGCCGCAGCGATAATCCAAAAACGGATGACGACCTTGGTCTCGGCCCAACCCTTCTTTTCGAAATGATGATGGATGGGCGCCATAAGGAAGACGCGCTTGTGCGTAAAGTGGAAGTAGACAACCTGAATCATGACCGACAGGGTCTCAACGATAAACAGGCCACCGATGATGAGGGAGACGACCTCGGTGTTAGTCATGATGGACGTACAGGCAAACGCGGCGCCCAGAGCAAGCGAGCCGGTATCACCCATAAAGATGCTCGCCGGATAGCAGTTGAACCACAGAAAGCCCAGGCAGGCACCGGCACACGCGGTGCAGAAGATGGACAGGTTCACGTCTCCGTGCAAAAACGCCATGGCAGCCATGGCGAGCATGGCGATCATGGAGGTGCCGCCTGCAAGACCGTCAAGGCCATCGGTCAGGTTCACGGCATTAGAAAGACCGGCAATCATCAGCCAGCAAAAGACAATATAGAGCCACGGGAACGAATAGCCGCAGATGGTGGTCGAAAGCACGCCAAGGTCGATCGTCAACCCACCGGGAAAACGAATCTCGGGGGCGACGCCGCACCAGTTGACGGCAAGTACCGTAAAGGTGACACAGATAATGGTTAGGCCGATCATCTTGGCATGAGGCGTCAGACCGAGCGAGCGCCCATGCGTAACGGAGGTCAGGTCGTCGATCAGGCCCAGCACGCCGGTCGCCAGCGTGGCGAGCAGTACGAGTACGAGCTCGGTGGTGAGCTTGCCCATCAGCAGGCAGGTCAACGAGATCGCGACGAGGATGACAACGCCACCCATGGTGGGCGTTCCCTGCTTAACCAAATGACGCTTGGGGCCGTCGGCACGAACCTGCTGGCCGATACCCTCGACCTTGAGCAGCTTGATCCACCACGGCATGAGCAGCAGCGCAATGGCTGCGGCGATGCCAAGCCCCAAAAAAGCCTGATACGTTGGATACGAGGGATTGCCGAACATGGGCTAGCACACACCTTCCACAAAGCGGTCGAGCTCAACAAAGCGGGAACCCTTGACCAATACAACATCATGTTTTTCAAGCGCGCCGCCCATGCGGTCGAGCACCTGCTGATAATCGGAGAACACCTGGATGCGGTCCTCGTCCATGCCCATCATGCGCGCGGCATCGGCCATAAGCTGGGCCAGCTCACCACCCACGCACGCCAGCATGTCGAGCTTCTTGGCGGCGGCATAGGCGCCCACGAGCTCATGCATGCGAGGAGCCTCATCGCCCATCTCGCCCATCTCGCCCAGGATCGCCATGCGAGACCCCGTGCATGAAAGCGAGCACAGCAGATCGAGGCCGGCTGCCATCGATTCGGCGCTGGCGTTATAGGAATCGTCGATGATGCGTGCACCGCTCTTGGCGCGCTTGATCTCCTGGCGGTGCCCGGTGATCGTAAGACCCCTAAAGGCAGCATCGATCTGCTCGGGCGTCACGCCCAGGCGATAGGCAACCGCGGCGGCCTTAACGGCATTAGGAACGGACTGCACGCCGGGGATGGCAAGCATGGTATCGATTGTCTCGCCCTGACCAAAATCGAGTGTAAAGACCGGACGGCCCTCGTCATCAACGCGAACGTCGCGGGCGCGGACCTCATCATCGTCAGAGACACCGGCCAGCATCACGTCGATACCAGCAGGCTGGGCGAACGTATCGCGAATGAACGGCGTAAAATCGTCCTCGCCGCCCAAAACCAGCAGCGGCAAATAGTCGCCGGCGGCGCACATGCCCTGGACAATTTCGGCCTTAGCGCGGGCGATGTTCTCGCGGCTGCCCAAAATGCCGATATGAGAGGTGCCGATCTTGCTCACGATGGCAAGGTTGGGATTGGCGGACTGGGACAGGCGCTCGATCTCGTGGAAATGGTTCATGCCCATCTCGAGCACCAGGACCTCGGTATCGGCCGGAGCGGAAAGCACCGTGAGCGGCATGCCGATCAGGTTATTGAAATTGCCCTTGGTGGCCCAGACACGATAGCGCTTGGCGAGCACAGCGGCGAGAACGTCCTTGGTCGTCGTCTTGCCGATGGAACCGGTAATGCCAACGACCAGGCAGCCAAGCTCCAGGCGATACGCGTGCGCCAAACGCAGCAGAAACTCCTCGGGATCATCGGTCAGCAAGATGGCACAGCCCTTGTCCTGCGCCAGCGAGACCAGCTCGGCCTCGGGCTCACGCGTCATCACGACGGCGCCGGCACCCGACTGGACGGCACGGGAAGCAAAATCATTGCCGTCGACGTTTTCACCGGGAAAGGCGACGAAAATCGTCCCTTCCTCGACCTGGCGCGAGTCGATAACGCACCCGCGGCATACCCGATCGACTTCTCCCGTCACGGTTCGGGCCCCTGTTGCGGCCGCGAGGTTGTTGACGGCGATCTCTATCATTGCAGCTCCCCTGTAAACCTAAATAATGCTATCGGCGTATTGTATCCCAGCGCCGCGCATGCGTGGTGCAGGGCATGTGAACACCCCTCATATGGGACAACAAACCACGCCCCAAAGATTGTAACCCCCTACTTCGTGTGTGGGATACCCAGCACGTCGAGCGCGTTGGCCATAATGGACTGGAACGGCACCGCAGCGGCATCTGAGCCGCTCGGCGTTCCGTCGAGCGTGATATAGCACAGCACCTTGGGCGATTGTGCCGGTGCAAAGCCCATAAAGGACGACATGTAGTTCTCCTTGAGGTAGCCGCCGTTCTCGTCGGCACGTTCGGCCGTACCGGTCTTACCCGCCACGTCATAGCCGTCAACCGCGCCGCCAACGCCCGTTCCCTCCGACACGACCGTCTGCATGCACGATGTCACCTGGGATGCGGCGTCCTCCGAAATCGCGCGCTCGCCTTCGCCCCAGTCCTTCTCGTCGCCTTTGCTGGACTTATAGAAGTGCGGGGTCATCATCACGCCGCCGTTGGCGATGCCGCCCACGGCACGTGCGATCTCAATCGGCGAGACAGACAGCGCCTGTCCAAAGCTCATCGAGCCCAGCGTGGCGCCGTCATACTGGTCACGCTCCTTGACGATGCCCAGGCTCTCGCCCGGAAAATCGACACCAGAGCTGTGACCGATGCCCCACTTGTCCACATAGGCGGCAAAGTCGTCGGCACCGATCTTGCGCCCCACCAGGACAAATCCCACGTTGGACGAACGGCGCATCATCTCGCGCACATCCATGGTCATGGCGTAGTCGCGCTTGTCGGCATCGGTGACGGTATCGTCGCCCACCTTGATGCTCGCCGGCACCTCAAACGACGTACTCGACCGCACGACACCCAAGTCGAAGCCGGCCGCCACGAGCGTCTTAAAGACCGAGCCGGGCTCGTAGGCGTCGGTGACCAGGCGCAGGTTCATATCCTCGGTCTTGGCGTTTTCCAAATTGGTCTGGTCGTAGGTCGGATACGAGCAGGCTGCCAAGATCTCGCCTGTCGTAGGATCGGTGACCAGCGCCGAGCCGTTCTTGGCCTTTGTCTTCTCGACAGCCTCTGCCAGGGCATCCTCGGCCGCACGCTGGATATTGACATCGAGCGTCGTCACGAGATCAACGCCGTCGACCGCAGCCACCTTTTTATAGGCACCGCCCGCGATATAGCTGCCGTCCCTCGCGCGCTCGCGTACGAGAGAACCGTTCGTGCCGGTCAGAAGCTTGTTGTATTGCTTTTCGAGACCCGTCAAGCCGTCGTTGTCTACATTCACTACACCCAGCACCTGCGATGCCAGATTGCCGTATGGATATACGCGCTTCATGGCCTGCTCAAAAAGCACGCCGGGCAGGTTCTTCTTCTCCAGCGCCGCAGCGTCGTCTTCGTCCACCTGGCGCTTGATATACACCCAGGTTCCATCGGACTCAACGAGCTTGCGGCAGGTCTTTTTATCGATTCCAGTTGCCTTGACCAGCGCCGACACCGTCTTGTCAACATCCTCGACAAGCTGGGGGTTCACGGCGATGTTGCGACATTCGACCGACGACGCCAGCACGTTACCGTTGCGGTCGTAGATGGTGCCACGTTTGGCATAGAGGGTCTGCGCAAGCAGGCGGCGCGCATCGGCACGCTCGCGCAGTTTATCGGCTTCGACAATTTGATAGCCGGCAAGGCGAAAGACGCCCAAGCCCAAGCCAAGCCCAATGAGGCCCATGACGGCTTTGCGGCGAGGCAGAGGCGTGCCTGTGAGCCATTCGGTCGACGAACTCTTGCGCGACCTGGTGTTATGCACTTGAGGGCCGCCCGAGCCGCGAAGTCGCGACGCCGGGTCGTTGCCACGGGACTGCCCGGCGTTGTAAGATTGCCGACCCGTTCCTTGATAACCAGAACGTCCCCGCGACGAGGGACGTCCAGAACCGCGGCCCCCATCGGAACCGCGGCGATAGTCATTTGTCATACTCAGCTACCGTCTTGCTACTGAGCGGCCGCGGTCGCGTTGGCGCCCGCGGCTGCATCCTGCGAAAAGTCAAGTGTAACGCTCTCGCTGGGCTCCACCATGCCATAAGCGCCCGCAAGGTCGCGAATGCGCGTGTCGGCGCCATAGACCGAATGCATGACCTCCAGGTCGGAGCTCTCATCGGTCGCTTTTTCGAGCGTGTTGGTAAGCTCGGCGTTGCTGTTGAGCACCTGGGCCGTAACGCCGGCGAGCGCCACGCGGGCGACGCCGATCGTCATGAAGATAGCCGCAATGATGCAAAACGTTTTAAGAACGCTCATGAAAACCGGGCTTACCGCCTGGTTTGCCTGACGGCCCGCGCCCGTGTAGACATCAAAGCGCGGCGTGCGCTGCTCACGGGGAGCAACGGGGGCCTGCGGCGTCTCACGATAGGCGGGCATGGCGTTCATATCATAGGCGAGTGCTGCGCTTGAAGTGTTGTAGCCCATGATATGCCGCCTCCCATCCCGAGTACGTTGGTAGTGTGTTTAAGCTTCGTTTATGGTGCGAGCGGGAGGTCCAATATCGCGCGGTCGCGCCTACAGACGCTGCGCCACGCGGATTTTGGCTGATCTCGCCCGAGGGTTGCGCTCAACCTCATCAGGCTGGGCAACCAGGGGTTTGCGGGTGATGACCTTGAGTATCGGCACGTTGCCACACACGCACACCGGAATCTCCGGCGGACACGTGCACCCCTGGCTCATCTCCTTAAAGTGATTCTTTACGATACGGTCCTCAAGCGAGTGATACGAGATGACGCAGATACGTCCGCCCGGATTGAGCCACCTGGTGGCGGCATCAAGCCCTCGTTCGAGCACATCGAGCTCGTGATTGACCTCGATGCGAATGGCCTGGAAACTTTTCTTGGCCGGGTGTCCGCCATGCCGACGAGCGGCAGCCGGGATACCCGCCTTGATGATCTCGACAAATTGGCCGGTAGTTTCGATCGGTTCTTGCTCGCGGCGGCGCACGATCTCGCGCGCGATCTTCGAGGCGAACTTCTCTTCGCCGTAGACGCGTAGAATCCGGGCGAGGTCGTGTTCGTTATAGGTGTTGATGACCTCAGCTGCGTTTAAGGTTATTACCCGGATCCATCCGCATGTCCAATGGGGCGTCCTCGTTATACGAAAAGCCCCTGCCAGGGATATCGAGTTGCGGCGACGAAACGCCCAAATCGAACAGGAAGCCATCGACCCCGGGCACCTCGGCCGAGCAAAGCAGCTCGTCCAAGTCGCCGAAGTTGCCCTTCAGCAGCTGGTGCGGAACGCCGGGAACCTCGCGGTCCAGACGGGCGCCAGCGGCCTCGAGGGCCATGTCGTCCTGATCGACGCCGAGCAAAAGGCCCGTCTCCCCCACCTGCGCGGCCATCTTTACCGAATGGCCGGCACCGCCAAGGGTGCAATCGCAGACAACGGAGCCGCTCTTTAGCCGCAGCGATTCAAGTACTTCGCCGAGCATGACAGGTTCATGCCGATATTCTTGTGTCAAGATCCCACGCTCCATCCGTTACCCGTGCCTTGCCCTTACGAGAAGAAGAGGTCCAGCAGGGCCTCATCGTCATCGTCCTCATCGGCCGTAGCGCGGTCCCAAACCTCAAGGTGGTCGTAGTTGCCCACAACCGTGACCTCGCGGTCGAGGTTCGCCTGCTTGCGGAGAGACTCGGAAAGACCGATACGACCGGCGCTGTCCACGTCCATCGACGTGGTGCGCTTGTTGATCGCCCTCATGAGCTTCTGGTCATTAATGTCACGCGGGTTAAAACCCTCGTGGCCCTCACGACCCGCGAAGAGTCCTTCGACCCACTTATCGAAGGCCTCGGCAGAGAACACGTACAGAGCATCGACATCCAGGGCTTTGAACACGCGAACGTGCTCTCCAAGCTCCTCGCGAAGGGGTGCAGGCAGGGACAGACGACCTTTTGCATCGAGATTGCGCTCGTATGCACCAGTCATTCCCATGTGCGCCCTCCCCTCGGTTACTCAGATGGCACGTACGCGGGGACCCCCCCCGCCTGTCGACGTCATTA
>CABMPS010000019.1 GCA_902388545.1 uncultured Collinsella sp. | reverse complement strand
CAGGGCGACCTGGCTACGGCGACGCCGCTGCTGGAGCGTCTGGTTGAGCTCGCCGAGGAGTATATCGACGCTGAGTGCAAGACGGAGGAGAAGCGCCAGTACTTTAGCTTCGACAGCAAGTTTGAGCGCCTGGCCTATCGCCGCGTGGAGAAGGATCCGCGCGAGCTGGTGCAGGTCGAGGTTCCCTTTGACCGCCTGTACTCCGACATGGCGTTTGCCTACATTCGCCAGCAGGATTATGTGAGTGCTCGGAATGCCCTGATGCAGGCCGTGCGTTGGGATCCCATGAACTGCAACTATCGCTTGGACTTGGCCGAGCTGTTCCGCGCGCTCGAGGACAAGCAGGAGTGGGCATCGCTCTCGTTCTCGGTGCTGGAGCGCGCGAGCGACGGTAAGTGCGCCGCACGTGCCTACACCAACTTGGGTCAGTACTTCTTGGAGCCCGAGACCGAGAACATTTCGGCAGCCGTGGGCTGCGCGCGTCTGGCGCTGCGCCTGGCGCCCAACGATGCGCATACGACGCGCCTGCTCAACAAGATCCATACCACCTATCCGGATGCCGCGGACGAGAGTGACGACCATGTGATGGGTGAGCTAGCCCTGCAGGGCGTGCCGACCTCGCCTTCGGCCGAGATTGCCATCTGCCTGATCATGTGTGCGACCGACGCTGCGAGCGACGGCGACAAGCAGGAGGCTACGCGCCTGACGGTCCGTGCCCGCGACCTGGTGGGCGAAGAGGCGTGCGCGGCGATTATCAAGCTGGTGCGCGAGAGTGATGCCAAGCTTAACGCCGAGCGCAAGGCAAAGCGCGAGGCTGCGGGCTCAAACGCCGATGGCGCCAAGGAGGCCGGCGATGCCCAGTAAGCGCGAGCGCAAGCTCATTTCCAAGAATCGCTCGGCACATCACGAGTACTTTATCGATGAGACGTTTGAGTGCGGTATTGAGCTGAGCGGTACCGAGGTCAAGTCGATTCGCGAGCGCGCCTGCCAGATCACCGATACCTTCGCGCTGATTCGTGGCGGCGAGTGCTGGCTCGTTGGCCTGCATATTCACCCTTATAGCCATGGTGGCGTGTGGAACCGCGATCCTGATCGCCGTCGTCGTCTGCTGCTACACCGCAAGGAGATTGACTTTCTCGACGGCAAACTTCGCAACCGTGGTTATGCGCTGGTACCGTTGGAGCTCTACTTTAATACCGACGGCCGCGTAAAGCTGCTGCTGGGCCTGGGCCGTGGTAAGAAGCTCTACGACAAGCGCGAGGATATGGCCAAGCGCGATGTCCAGCGCGAGATTGACCGCGCCCTCAAGGAACGCAACCGCTGACCACCCTTCATAAGTTGCGGTGGAATACGGACTGTTTTGCCTGTTTGAGGGGCTATTCAGTTCCTATTTCAACGCAACTGTGGGCGTCTCATCTTGCTTACTGTTCTGACACATATGTCTCAAAGGTGGTGTCTGCTATGGGCGCCGCCTTTTTTGTGGGTACATACATCCATGAGGTTCCAACCCGGGTTAGGGGAGTGATCGTTATGGACAAAACTGCGTTCTTTACCATGCCGAGCGGTCTGTACGTGGTAAGCGCCGCGGCAGACGGGCTGCGCGCCGGCTGCGTCATCAACACGGCGGTGCAGGTGACGTCCGCGCCGCCGCGCATCTCGGTTGCCGTGAACAAGGACAACGTCACCTCGGGCGTCATCGTATCGGCCAAAGCGTTCGCGCTGACCGTGATCGATCAGACGGCCGATATGCTCTACATCGGTAACTTTGGGTTCCGCACCAGCAGCGATTATGACAAGTTTGCCAAATACGAGACCCGCGAGACGGCTCTGGGCATGCCCTATGTGCCCGAGCACGCGACGGCCCTGTTTAGCTGCCGTTTGATCGACACTGTGGATGTGGGTACGCATCTACTGTTTATCGGCGAGGTCGAGGATGCCGAGCGCCTGAGCGACGAGACGCCGCTCACCTACGATTACTACCATAAGGTCCTGAAGGGCAAGACGCCTCCGAAGGCGTCCTCGTATCAAGGCTAGAAATGTTCTAAAAATACTTGCATTATATTATTGATAACATATACTAATAAGCGAAGTACATCACCAGTCGCGTTCGAGAGGAGAACATCATGGCTGAGGAGAAGAAGACGTATAAGTTCGTGTGCATCGTTTGTGGCTACGAGGTTGAGGTCGACACGCCCGAGCTGCCCGAGGACTACGTGTGCCCGGTCTGCGGCGTCGGTCCCGATCAGTTTGAGCTCGTCGAGGAGTAGCTCGTCGGCACGCGGCTCACGGCAACATATAGCTCTGTCCAAGGGTCCCGGTCGGATATCCCGGCCGGGACCCTTTTTCTCCGCCCCCAAGGGATCACGGTTGCTGTTGGCCAATCCTGTCTGTTGTGAGTCCGGCCGACCTTTTGTCTTAATCTGTAACGTCTAACGGCTCAAAACGGGTCTTCCTGTTACAGATCGAGACAAACCAAAACCGTCCGGAAGAAGATCTCAATCTGTAACATCTAACGGTGGAAATTGGGTCCACTTGTTACAGATTGAGACAAACGGAGCTGTCCTTCGGAATGATCTCGATCTGTAACATCTAGACATCAAAAGCGGGTCTTCCTGTTACAGATCGAGACGTTTGCCTGGGTAGGTGCCCCGTCCCATTACATCCCTGTCAACAACACGACATCGAGAATCGTCACGATGGCACCAATCCCTACGAGCAGCGCGTTGAGCGGGCGCGAATTGGCGTATTTGCCCATAACGCGGGGTGAACTGGTGAGCCGTATGAGCACAAAGACCGTAATCGGCAGCTGAAGCGACAGCAGTGCCTGACTCCAGATGAGACCTTCAAAAGGATTTGGGACGACCAGGCACGCCGTCACTGCGCCGACGAAACAGGCCGCCACCCCGATCGAGGAATGTCGGTCGTGGATATCGTATTCCTCGTCGAACATGCCCGCAGTGATGGTTCCCGCCGCCATGCCCGCTGTCACGCTGCTCGATAGTCCCGCGAACAGCAGCGCTACCGCAAAGATGGTCGAGCTCGCCGGGCCCAGAATGGGGGAGAGCGTGGCCGCTGCGACGGCGAGGTCGTCTACGACCATGCCGTGCGCAAAGAAGGTCGTTGCGGCCAGGATGACCATGGCCGAGTTGATTGCCCAGCCCACGCCCATCGAAAAGAGCGTGTCAAAGAGCTCGTAGCGCAGACGTTCTTCGATAACCTGCTCGCCTTGGCCTTCGAAGTGCATGGATTGGATGACCTCGGAGTGCAGAAAAAGGTTGTGTGGCATAACGACCGCACCCAGGACACTCACGATAATCGTTGCCGAGTCGGCAGGCATACTGGGCGTGATCCAGCTTGCGGCGGCTTGCGGCCAGTCGACCTTGACTAGTGCAAGCTCGGCCAAAAACGAGAGTCCTACCACGCCTACGAAGGCGATGATCCAGCGTTCGGCATGCTTGTAGGAGTTCGTCATGAGCATCGCCATCGATACTGCCGCCACGATGACGCAGCCCGCGCGCACGGGCAGCCCAAAGAGCATTTGAAGGGCAATCGCGCCGCCCAGGACTTCGGCCATGGCGGTGGCGATGGTCGCGAGATAGGCGCTGGCGAGCACCGTACGCCCGACGAAGCGGGGGAGGTAACGTGTCGTGGCCTCGGCAAGGCAGGCGCCCGTGGCGATACCCAGGTGCGCCGCGTTGTGCTGCAGCACGATGAGCATAATCGTGGACAGCGTGACGATCCACAGCAGCGCGTAGCCAAACTGCGAGCCCGCGGCCATATTGGAGGCCCAGTTGCCCGGGTCGATAAAGCCGACGGTCACGAGCAGCCCGGGGCCGATATGCCGCGCAATGTCTAGGCCTCCGTGACCACCGGTGCGTCGGGAGCCAAAGTGTTGTTTGAGATGGTTGAGCATGGTGCGCTCCTGTGTATGGGCTGCGTGACGTCGCATCTGGGCCGTGCGGCGCCACGCGTCGGTTTTGGGTTGGGGCTACTTGTGTGCTTTGCCCTGATTGGCCACGGCGTCGATCTTGGCGGCGATGGTCGCCGGGTCGCCGATGTAGCGCTTGTCGAGGACGTTGAAATCGGTGTCGAAGGTGTAGACGAGCGGCACGCCGGTGGGGATGTTGACCTTGAGGATCTCCTCGGGCGTGAGGTGCTCGAGCTTCATGACGAGTGAGCGCAGGGAGTTGCCGTGTGCGGCGATGAGTACGCGCTTGCCGGCGAGCATCTGGGGGCGAATCTCGTCTTCGAAATAGGGCCAGGCGCGGGCGATCGTGTCCTTGAGGCACTCGGTATAGGGCAGCTGATCGGGCGCGACGTCGCGGTATTGCTCCTGGGTGTGGGGGTCGCGCGCGTCGTCCGGCTCGAGTGCCGGCGGGCAGACATCGAAGGAGCGGCGCCAGATGAGCACCTGTTCGTCGCCGTGCTCCGCGGCGGCATCGGCCTTGTTGAGACCCTGCAACGCACCGTAGTGGCGCTCGTTGAGCTTCCAGGATTTGATGACGGGCAGCCACTCGCGATCCATTTGGCCGAGCACGATGTTGAGGGTGTGGATCGCGCGCTTGAGACGCGAAGTGTAGCAGACGTCAAAGTCGAAACCGGCTTCTTTGAGGGCGCGGCCGCCTGCCGCCGCCTCTTCGCGGCCCGTGTCGGTGAGCTCGACATCGGTCCAGCCGGTGAACAGGTTGAGCTTGTTCCACTCGGACTCTCCGTGACGGATAAGGACGAGTTGCATCGTCTGCTGGTCTGCTTGGTGCGCCATAGGGGCCTCCTTGATCTGGCACGGTGTGCGTGCCGTTTGCTTGACGCCGCAAAGGATACCCGTTTTAAGCTTAAAAGTTAACCAAGACTAACAAAATTGTTCTATTTGAATGGGATGGTGAAGGGGGGCTGCCGAAATGTCTCGATCTGTAACAACTAGGGATGGAAATTGGGCCTAGGTGTTACAGATCGAGACAGGAAGAAATGGTCCTATGGAAAATCTCGATTTGTAACAGCTGGCCGCCAAAACCGGCCCTTCGTGTTACAGATCGAGACAAACCAAAACCGCTCCGCAGAAAATCTCAATCTGTAACATCTAGGCGCCAAAATCCGCTCTTCCTGTTACAGATTGAGATGTTTGAAGCGGTGAGCTCACGGGCCGAACTTGGGGGCCTTGTTGCCGCCCTTAAGGTCGGCGGTGTTCACTCGTAGGGCGCGCGTTACGCGATTGTTTCGAAACGGGTGGGAAACACAACGGGCCGGCGATGCTCCTAGTATGCCTATTCAACTGACTGTCTAAATATCTAGGGGAGGATCGCGATGCAGGCAGATTCCGCTCAGCAGCAGGGCCTTTATCGCCCCGAATTCGACCATGATGCATGTGGCATCGGCGCGCTTGCCGATATCAACGGTGAGCGCCATCACCAGATTCTGGACGACGCACTGTCCATTCTGGTCAACTTGGAGCACCGCGGCGGCACGGGACTCGAGAAGAACACCGGCGACGGCGCCGGCATCCTGTTCCAGGTTCCGCATCACTTTTTCCGTAAAGAGGCTCAAAAGTGCGGCCAGATTCTGCCGGCAGAGGGCGACTATGGCGTGGCCATGCTGTTCTTCCCGCAGGACGACAAAGGCGTAGAGGATGCCCGCCGCGTGTTTGAGGAGGGCTGCGCCGAGGCCGGCGTGCCGCTGCTCTTTTGGCGCGAGGTGCCGGTCGACCCGCACGACTTGGGCGAGACGGCGCGTGCCTGCATGCCCACCATCCTGCAGGCCTTCCTGGGCCGCCCCGACGACACGCCCGCCGGCGATGCCTTCGAGCGTCGCCTGTACGTGTGCCGCCGCACTATCGAGAAGAAGGCCGACGCCGAGTTTGCCCTGCGCGACAAGATCTTCTATGTGTGCTCCATGAGCTCGCGCACCATCGTGTACAAGGGCATGCTGGTCGCCACACAGATGCGCCGCTTCTTCATCGACCTCAACGACGCCGCCGTCAAGACGGCGGTGGCGCTCGTCCACTCGCGCTACTCCACCAACACCACGCCCAGCTGGGAGCGTGCGCACCCCAACCGCTTTATCATCCACAACGGCGAGATTAACACCCTCAAGGGCAACGTCAACTGGATCCGCGCCCGCGAACCCAACCTGTACAGCCCCGTGCTGCAGCACGATCTTGAGCGCGTGATGCCCATCATCAACCGCGAGGGTTCCGACTCGGCGATTTTGGACAACGTGCTTGAGTTTTTGGTCATGAACGGTCGCCCGCTCACGCGTGCCGCGTCCATGTTGCTGCCCGAGCCGTGGGACCACAACGACAGCCTGAGTGAGGAGCGCCGCGCCTACGACGCCTACCAGTCCATGCTCATGGAGCCGTGGGACGGCCCGGCGGCCATCGCCTTTACCGACGGTCGCACGCTGGGCGCCGCCCTCGATCGCAACGGCCTGCGCCCCGCTCGTTACTACGTGACGCGCGACGGTCGCTTTATGCTGGCAAGCGAGGTGGGCACCATCGAGGTGAGCCCCGAGAACATCCTGACGAGCGGCTGTCTGGGGCCGGGCCAGATGCTCGAGGTCGACTTTGCCCGCGGGCGCGTCATCTACAATGACGAGCTGCGCGCCCGTTACGCCAAGGAAAAGCCCTACCGTGATTGGATTGCCGAGGAGACGCTGACCGTCGACGCGCTCGATGAGCCCGCCGCGCCCGCGTCCGCCGAGGACGCCGAGGTGCCCGCCGCCGTGCGTATGGCCAAGCTCGGCTACCACTGGGATGACGTCGACGAGGTCGTACGTCCCATGGCCCAGCAGGGCAAGGCCCCGCTCGCCTCGATGGGCATCGACGCACCGCTGGCCTGCCTGTCCAAGAAGACGCGTTCGTTCTTTGACTACTTCTATCAGCTGTTCGCTCAGGTCACGAACCCGCCCATCGACGCCCTTCGCGAGCATATGGTCACTTCGACCACGCTCTACCTGGGCAACCACGGCAACCTGCTCGAGGACTCCCGTACGGCCTGCCAGCTGGTGCGCCTGGAGCGTCCGCTGCTCAACGAGGAGGAGTTCGACCGCATTTGCGCCATCGACCGCGTGGGCTTTAAGACCCGCCGCTTCCGTGCCGTGTACCGCCGCGATGCCGGCGAGGGCGCGCTGCAGGCTGCGCTCAAGCAGCTTGCAGAGGACGTTGAGGCTGCGGTCCGCGATGGCGTGAACATCGTGGTGTTGAGCGATCGTGCCGCTGCGGGCGAGGTGCCCGTGCCGTCGCTGCTCGCTGTGGGCTGCGTGCATAACCACCTGATCCGCGCCGGCGTGCGTACCTTTGCCGACATCGTGGTGGAGAGCGGCGACGCCGTGTCTCCGCACGACTTTGCGGCACTGGTGGGCTACTCCGCGAGCGGCATCTATCCGTACAACGCACATGCGTGCATCCGCGATCTGGCGGCACACGGCGACCTGGACGTGACGGCCGAGCAGGGCATCGCCAACTACAACAAGGCCGCGACGGCGGGCATCGTCTCCATCATGTCCAAGATGGGCATCTCCACGGTGCAGAGCTACCATTCGGCGCAGATCTTCGAAGCCGTGGGCTTTACGCCGGAGTTCGTCAACGCGTACTTTGCCGGCACGGTGAGCCGTGTGGGCGGTATGGGTGTCGAGGACGTTGAGCGCGAGCAAAACGAGCGCTACGACGCCGCGCTCGCCATCCTTAAGAGCCCGGCTCCCGATCAGCTGCCCACGCTGGGCCTGACCAAGTGGCGCCCGATCGGCGGCGAGGATCACCTGATCGACCCTCAGACTGTCTACTTGCTGCAGACCGCCTGCCGTGAGGACAGCTTCGACACCTTTAAGGAGTACAGCGCCCGTCTGCACCGTACCGGCCGTGCCGTGCGCCTGCGCGACTTGCTCGACTTTGATGCCAGCGGCCGCACGCCGGTTTCGCTCGACGAGGTCGAGCCCGCGCTCAACATCGTCCGCCGCTTTAACACCGGCGCCATGTCGTACGGCTCTATCAGCAAGGAAGCACACGAGTGCATGGCCATCGCCATGAACCGCCTGCACGGCCGTTCCAACTCCGGCGAGGGCGGTGAGGATCCGCGTCGCGAGACCCCGCTGGCTAACGGTGATTCCAAGAACTCCGCGATCAAGCAGGTGGCAAGTGCGCGCTTTGGCGTGACGAGCCGCTACCTGTGCAGCGCCTTCGAGATTCAGATCAAGATGGCCCAGGGCGCCAAGCCCGGCGAGGGTGGCCACCTGCCCGGCAAGAAGGTCTATCCCTGGATCGCCGAGGTCCGTCAGTCCACGCCCGGCATTGGCCTGATCTCGCCTCCGCCGCACCACGACATCTACTCCATCGAGGACCTGGCAGAGCTGATCTTTGACCTTAAGAACGCCAACCCCGGCGCGCGCGTGTCGGTCAAGCTGGTCAGCGAGGCCGGCGTCGGCACCATCGCCACCGGTGTGGCCAAGGGTGCTGCCGACAAGATCTTGATCAGCGGCCACAATGGCGGCTCGGGTGCCGCGGCGCGCGATTCCATCTGGCATGCGGGTCTGCCGCTGGAGCTTGGTCTTGCCGAGGCCCAGCAGACGCTGCTGCAAAACGGCCTGCGCTCCCGCGTGGTGCTCGAGGCCGACGGCAAGCTCATGGACGGCACCGATGTTGCCGTCGCCTGCTTGCTGGGCGCCGAGGAGTTTGGCTTTGCAACCATGCCGCTCATCTCCATGGGCTGCCTCATGCAGCGCGACTGCCAGCAGGATACCTGCCCGGCCGGCATCGCGACGCAAAACTGCCGTCTGCGTCACGGCTTCCGCGGTAAGCCCGAGCACGTTGAGCACTTTATGCTCTTTGTTGCCGAGCAGCTGCGCGAGGTCATGGCGAGCCTGGGCTTCCGCACCGTCGACGAGATGGTCGGCCATCCCGAGTGCCTGCGCCAGATCGAGGTGCCGGGCAACCGCAAGGCCAACCTGCTCGATCTGTCGCCCGTGCTGGCGAGCGCGACCTGCGAGTTCGGTGCCCATATCCCGGGTGCCGACGGTCGCCACTTCCTGCCGCAGATGGCAGCGGACAGCGAGCTCGACAAGACGCTCGACTCCACGTTGTTTGTGCCCTATACGGCCGATGCCCGTGCGCACCTGCGTCCGATTCGTTTCCGCGCCGATATCGCCAACGTCAACCGCTGCGTGGGCACCATCCTGGGCAACGCGGTGACCAAGGCTCATCCCGAGGGCCTGCCCGCCGGCTCCATCACCATCGATTGCGATGGTTCGGCCGGTCAGAGCTTTGGCGCCTTCCTGCCGCGCGGCATTACGCTCAACGTGTGCGGTGACGCCAACGACTACTTTGGCAAGGGCCTTTCGGGCGGCGAGGTGTCAGTGCGCCCCAACCCGCATGCGACCTACAAGTTCGACGAGAACATCATCGTGGGCAACGTTGCGTTCTTTGGCGCCACGAGCGGCCGCGGCTTCATTAACGGTCTTGCCGGCCAGCGTTTTGGCGTGCGCAACTCCGGCGCCACCGTGGTGGTCGAGGGCTGCGGCAACCATGGTTGCGAGTACATGACGGGTGGTCTGGCGCTCATCCTGGGCGAGGTCGGGCAGAATTTTGCCGCCGGCATGACGGGCGGCGTGGCCTACGTCTTTGACCAGTACGGCACGCTCGATGCCCGTGTGAACCACGAGAGCGTTAAGCTCAAGGCCCCGACGGCCGGCGAGCTGGCGCAGATTCGAGAACTCATCCAGGAGCACGTGGACGCGACGCAGAGCCCGCGCGGCATTAAGCTGCTCTACAGCTTTGAGACGATGAGCAAGCACTTTGTGAAGGTCATTCCGACCGAGTACGAGCGCGTGCTGGCGATTGTCGCTGCGGGCGAGGCTGCCGGCAAGACGCATGCGCAGACAGAGGAGCTGGCGTTTGACATTGTGACCGGTCGCGCGAGCGCCGCGGATGTCGCTCGCTTTGATGTCGCGGGCGGTGCCGCGGACGCTGCGTCCGTGGCTGCCAGCTCTGTTGCTTCGACCAAGAAGGAGGCGTAAGTGCCATGGGTAAGCCCGGTGCTTTTCTTGATATCGATCGCGTGACCCACGAGCTTCGCCCCGTGGAGGAGCGCAGCCATGATTTTGACCCGCTGTACGTGGAGCTCGACGACGACGCGCGCCGTGCCCAGGCGAGCCGCTGCATGATGTGCGGTGTGGCGTTTTGCCAGATGGGTGCGAGCTTTGGCAAGGCGCGCCCGAGTGGCTGCCCGCTGCACAACCTGATTCCCGAGTGGAACGAGCTGGTGTACCGCGGCCGTTGGGACGAGGCTGCCGAGCGCCTGTCGCTCACCTCGCCCATGCCCGAGTTCACGAGTCGCGTGTGCCCGGCGCTGTGCGAGGCCGCGTGCAACCTGGGTTCGGTTGACGGTCAGCCCACAACGATTCACGATAACGAGCGTGCGATCAGCGACCACGAATGGGCAAACGGCGGCCCGCGTCGCTTTGAGCCGGCAGGGGAGGACGCACCCACGGTTGCCGTGGTGGGCTCCGGTCCTGCTGGTCTGGTGGCAGCATGGGAACTTGCGCGTCGCGGCGCGCGCGTGACGGTGTTTGAGCGCGACGACCGTCCGGGCGGCCTGCTCATGTACGGCATTCCCAACATGAAGCTCGAGAAGTCCGTGGTCGAGCGTCGCGTGGCGCTCATGCGCGAGCTGGGTATCGTCTTTGAGCTGGGCGCTGACGTTACGAACCCTGCAGTGGCGGCTAAGCTCAATGGCTTTGACGCCGTTGTGGTGGCTGCCGGTGCTCGTGCGCCCCGCGGTCTTTCGGCTACGAATGTGGATGCCCCGGGCGTGGTGTATGCCGTGGACTACCTGACGGCCTCGACCGTCTCGGTGCTCGATGGCGGTGAGCCCGCGGTGAACGCGCGCGGCCTGGACGTTGTGGTCATTGGCGGCGGCGATACCGGCAACGACTGTGTGGGTACCGCGGTGCGCCAGGGTGCGCGCAGCGTGCGCCAGTTTGAGTTCTTGCCGGCTGCGCCCGATAGGCGCGCGGCGAGCAACCCTTGGCCGCAGTGGCCCAATGTGAAGAAGACCGACTACGGTCAGCAGGAGGCTATCGCTGCCATGGGCGGCGAGATGCGTGCCTGGGGCGTGGATACGCTCGAAGTGTTGCTGGACAAGAAGGGCGCGGCCGCGGGCCTGCGCTTGGTCGATCTGGATTGGTCGGCCGGCAAGCCCGAACGCATTGCGGACTCCGAGCACGAGGTGCCGGCGCAGCTGGTGCTCATCGCCTGCGGCTTTACGGGTCCGGAGCACGGCGTGTTCGATGCGGTGAGCGTGCCTGTTGCCATCGCTGGTCGTCCGCTGCCGGTGATGGCTGCCGAGGGCTCGCATCTCGCGGCTCGCACGGAGGGCGTCGCCGCGGATGCCGCGCCGGTGTATGTTGCCGGTGACGCTCGCAACGGCAGCTCGCTCGTGGTGAGTGCCATGGCCGATGCCCTGGCCTGCGCAGCCGAGGTCGCCGAGGCGCTGGAGCTGTAAAGTAGTCATTTAAGAACGTCCTCAATGACTAGTCATTTTTTGTCTAGTCGTTGGGGACACTCCTTGCGGATTTGCGAGCGATTTGCTCGTTTGTCGACGTACGGGTGTTCATTTGTCGACTTCTTGGGCTGTGGTCACCTGTTGTTTCTGTGGTGGCTGCAGGCATCTGGCTCAAAAGGGCGGGTTGGCCGTCTATGTTTGCCTGCGGTTTTGTTGCGGTGCGCATTTTCGGTCAAGCTTTTCGTCAAGTGTTTGGTCAGCATCTGGTTTGCAGCCGGAGGCCTATTTTGCCCGCGCTGGTCGTGGCTGCCCACCCTCCTCGTAAGCTCAAATTGAGGTCCATCAGTTTGAGGAGGATGCCATGACTGACCACGCTTTTGACCGAGCAGAGCTGGCTGAAGCCGTCGGCAACGATATTGCCGACATGGCCCATTTTTGGATGCTGCGGAAGTTCCAGTTTTTGGAGCCGGCGCGCGAACAGTTCGAGATCATTGTCGACCCGTGGCTCAGCTATTGCACCGAGCCTTCGCAAAACGAAATCATGGCCTACAACATGGCATTTACCGATTGGCTGCTCTTCGAGCGCCCCTATCGCCATGGCAAGACGCTGCTCGAGCTGTATGTTGACGAGCCGCCGGCATCGCTTTCGCCTGCCTCGCTCAAGCGGCTCGAGCAGGTACGCGACACGCAGTATTTCTCGCGCTTTGGCATTTTGGACAAGGATCCTGCGAACGGCATGGTTGCGCTGAAGGACACACGCACCGATCATCGCTTTGATGTCTACGATCCGCATATCGTGCAGAAGGAGCACTGGAGTGACGGCGCGATTGCGGTGCGCCTCGCCTGCGTCGACGATGTCTGGCTTACGGCGGGACAGCTCTACCTGTATGACATCGCGCGGCTGAGCGATACGGCGGTCGATGGGCCGGGTGCGGTGCATCCGGAGGACCTGCAGGACGGCTTTGACACCTCGTGCATCAGCTTCTTCTTGCGTCTGGTCCGCGACATCATGGGCGCCCAGGGGCGGTACGTAAAGTCGCTCAACATCTACGAGCAGGAGTGGGAGTAGGGGATGGGTAGTTGTCGCCTGCCTTGCCTTTTGCCTTTTTGTCTCGATCTGTAACGTTTGGGGGCAAAACACCGGTCTACCTGTTACAGATCGAGACGAATGCTTGGGCGCCGCTGGTTTGTCTAAATCTGTAACGTTTAGGGGCCTGGAGAACGTCTAACTGTTACAGATCGAGACGTTTGGCACCTGGCTGGGGGGAATGTCTCAATCTGTAACATCTACAGTCCAAAAATCGTTCTTCTTGTTACAGATCAAGACGTTTGTCGGTGGAGGCAACGGTGACGATGGTCCATTTGTCCGATGTGGTGGTGATGGAAGTGTCTAATACCGTTTTCAAGCACAAGCATACGACTCGCAACACGTTGGCGCGGAATAGGATGCTCGCGCGACTCACGGAGGCGACCGAGCAAGGTGCGCTGCTCGCAACGCATGACAATGCCGAGCTCATGTGGCTGCGGCGTCATGTTGGAACCGACGATATCGCGGAACCCGAGCCGTATTTGTTCTGCTTTCAACATGATTGGGATGCGCTGACGCCGACGGAGCGAGCGCTGCGGGCCATCAAAGGGCTTGCGGAGTTTCATCCCGATTGGGCGTTTTGGGGCTATGACGCGGCACTTTTGTGGGGTCTGGAGGTGCCGAATGATCTGCTTGGGCCACGATATCTTGTTAAGACAGGTTGCTCGGTGCCGCTGAGTGCAGGATGTCGGCTGTTGCGTCCGCAGGCGGCGGGCGCACTTGAACAAGTCGACGGCGTGCAGGTGACGTCGTTTTGGCGCACGGTGGAGGATTGCCTACTGCGTGCACCGTTCTCCTACGGGTTGGCGATTGCCGATTCTGCACTGCGGGCGAAAGGCGTATCACGTGGGGATTTGTGCGAGCGCCTCCGCGCCGATTGCGAGGGCAGGCGAGGGTATCGCAGGGCACAGGTGATTGCGTCGTATGCGGACGGGCTGTCTGAAAACGGCGGCGAGTCTCGGTTCCGAGCATTCTTTATTGCGTACGGCTTTCCGGTTCCGGAGCTGCAGGTGGAGTTTCGCGACCCGCTCGATCCGAGCCAGGTGTTTCGCGTCGACTATTTTTGGCGGCTCGAGGACGGGACGTGTGTCATCGGCGAGCTCGACGGAAAGGGGAAGTACACCTTGCAGAGCGGCGAGGGTCGGGAGTCGGCTGACCCATTCGTGGCAGAGCGTCAGCGGGAATCTCATCTGACAATGCTCGGGCATAAGGTGCTTCGGTTTACGTTTGATGAGCTCAAGAATCCGGGGAAGCTGATCGAGAAAATGAGGCTGGCGGGTATTCCTCGGCAGGTTGAATTGGCTGAGGAGTGGAGATGCCAGTGGTATGGGCGCTGAGAGGTTTTGTCTCGATCTGTAACGTTTAGAGGCTGTTTGAGCTCGTAATTGTTACAGATCGAGACAAGCCGGTGAAACGTCGACCGAATGTCTCGATCTGTAACATCAAGGGGCCTAATAACCCTGTAGCTGTTACAGATCGAGATATTTCCCTGGTGTCGCTGGGGTGGGACTGCAACGTGTTCCGTCTCCCCACATCCCCTCTTCCTTCCGTTAACCGATGCGTCTGCAGCAATCCAGCGGGACTAGGTGATAATGGACAAATGTTCAAGTTAATCGTGAGGGAGGAGCTCGATATGGCATCTGCCGATCGTCCCACATTGTTTATCAATGCGACCGTTCTGGATGGTTCGGAGCATATGGAGCCGCAGCCCGATATGGCCGTGGTCGTCGAGCGTGGCATCATCACCTGGATGGGACCGAGCGCTGTGGCCCAAGCTCCAGCGGGGGCCGAGGTCATCGACCTGGCAGGGGCGTATCTCATGCCGGGCCTCATCAATATGCACGTGCATCTGTGCGGTTCGGGCAAGCCGGTCTCGGCGGGTGATGCGGGCGCGCTGATGAAGAAGCTCGACAATCCCGTGGGCCGCGCCATCGTTCGCCACATCCTCAAAGGCAGCGCCCAACAGCAGCTGGCAAGCGGCGTGACTACGGTGCGCGGTGCGGGTGACCCGCTGTTTGCCGACATCGCCGTGCGCGATGCTATCGATGCCGGCAAGTATCAGGGTCTGCGTCTGGTAGCGCCGGGAACGGGCGTTACAGTGCCGGGTGGCCACGGCGCGGGGCTGTTCGCGCAGGTCGCCAATACGCCCGACGAGGCGGCCGAACAGGTGCGCGACTTGTACGCTCGTGGTGCCGACGTCATCAAGTTGTTCGTGACGGGTGGCGTGTTCGACGCGACCGAAGTTGGCGAGCCGGGCGTGCTGCGCATGCCGATTGATGTTGCCGCGGCGGCGTGCAAGGCGGCGCACGAGGTGGGCCTGCCGGTTATGGCTCATGTCGAGAGCACCGAGGGCGTGAAGGCCGCGCTTGAGGCCGGGGTCGACACGATCGAGCACGGTGCCCCGATGACGCCCGAGATCCTGGAGCTGTATCGCGGCGCCGCGGGCACACAGCTCGAGGGACGCGCGCCGAGCGTGACCTGCACGATCAGCCCGGCGCTGCCGTTTGTGTTGCTCGACCCGGAAAAGACCCATTCGACCGATACACAAAAGAAGAACGGCGACATCGTGTGCTCGGGCATCATCGAGAGCGCCCGTGCCGCACTGGAAGCTGGCATTAAGGTGGGCCTGGGCACGGACTCAAGCTGCCCGTTCGTGACGCAGTACGACATGTGGCGTGAGGTTGCCTATTTTGCCAAGTACGTGGGTGTGAGCAACGCCTTCGCGCTGCATACGGCTACGCAAGTCAACGCCGAGCTGCTGGGGCTGGGCGGCGAGACCGGTACGATCGAGTGCGGCAAGGCCGCCGATATCCTGGTGACGCGCAAGAATCCGCTCGATGACCTGTGCGCTCTGCGTGAGCCGATGCATGTGATGTGTCGCGGTGATCTGGTACGCAAGCTCAAGGTGAAGCGTATTCCCGAGGTGGACGCCGAGCTCGACGCGATTATGGCCATGCCTGCCGAAGCGCTGACTGAGGAGCTCGCCCGCGACGGTGTGGCGTAGATGTGACAAAGGGGCAGCTCCGTTGCCGCATGCAAAAAGCCGAGGTCTCAACACGAGGCCTCGGCTTTTTTATCGAACAAATACTTAAGATTTGGGACAAACAAACCTGATTAATTTGTCCCGCGTGCGGGCGCTAGGAGCGGGTTTCCATCTTGGCGTGGCACTTGGGGCAGGTGACGCGGATCTTGCCTTTGCCCTTGGGGACGGAGAGCATCTGGCCGCAGTTGGGGCACTTGAGGTATGCTGTGGTCTTGCGACCCTTCCACATCTTCTTGGCCGTGCGCTTGGCACGCTCAAAGTCTTCCTTGCTGGTACCGGCCGTGCGCGAGGCGTTGGCAGCCGCGGTGCCGCTACCCAAGCTCGCTACGAACTTGCCCAGGCCGGGGACGTTAGCGGTCGCGGCGACAAAGGCCGCGTTTTCCTTGCGACGTGCATCGATGTTTTTGGACAGGCCGCGCAGCACGCCAATCACGATTACGGCGATGGCAATCCAGCTGAGCCACTGGATATGGGCTATCGATCCGATCATCGCGATGACGATGCCGACAAAGCCCATAACGATGGTGAGCTCATCGGCGCCATTGCGGCCCTTAATAAAGTCATTCATGCAAATTGCCTTTCGTTCGATATGCTGCACGCCTTTATACCCGATTTAGAGCAAGGGGGACAGGTCAATCTGCACCAAGGTGGTGCAAACATACCTGTCCCCGATGCACCAAGAAGGTGCAAAGCAGTCCGTCCCCAATGCCCCAATTACTTGGAGAGCTTGTCGACGACGCGTTCGATCTCGGCGAGCTTGGCGGCCTTGAGGTCTTCGTCGCCCGATTCGATTGCCGAAGTCACGCAGCCCTCGATATGCGCCTTGAGCACGTCGGCGTTGATGCGCGCAATGAGCGCCTGCGTTGCCATGAGCTGCGTGGAAATATCGACGCAGTAGCGGTCCTCATCGACCATCCGCAAGATGCCGTCGATCTGGCCGCGTGCCGTCTTGAGCATGCGGGTCACCGATTTGTGGTCTGCCATCATGGCGGGTCCTCGTTTCTGGTCGATGGGGTCGAATGCTTCTGGTAGCTGCTACGCGGCGGTCACGGACAGGGCGTGGAACTTCTCACCCGCGGCCTCGACAGCGGCGGCGAGCTGCTCGGCGGTCACGGTGTCGGCGCACTCCACCTGGACGGTCTGAGTCTCGTGATCGGCATCGGCGTCGGTCACGCCGGCAACGTTGAGCAACGCCGTCTCGACGGTGGCGTCGCAGTGGCCGCACATGAGGCCGGAAGTCTTGATTGTGTATCGCATCGGTATTCCTCTCTGTTGTGTCGGCTTTCCCAGGCACCCGACCTTGACCTTCAAGCCGTCGCTCGCGTACCAAAGTACGCGTCGCTCCTCTTTCAGGTCAATCTCTGGCACCTGGAAAACCCGTTCTAAATGGACGTAATAGTGAGCCTATTTTGCCACTTTAGGCTTAAAGGTTCGCAGGCGCAGCGCATTGCTTACGACGCACACGCTCGACAGGCTCATGGCCGCGGCGCCAAACATCGGCGAGAGCTGCCATCCGGTGAGCGGGAAGAACACGCCCG
>CABMPS010000018.1 GCA_902388545.1 uncultured Collinsella sp. | reverse complement strand
GATCTGGCCGTCACCGTTCAAATCCGCATACATGATTGCCGTGCTTCTCGTGTTGCTGGGGCTGACGCTCGGATGGTTCGTCGATGCCAATCGCGGCTCCACCGTCGGCAAGATCAAGGAGCCGGCAGAGCTCAAAGTGCTGGGCCCCAACGCTACGGCAACAGAGCAGATCGACCTGAGCTACAACCCCGAATACGGCGATACCAAGACCGGCAACACGGTGACGCTCATGCGCCCGTTTTGTGTCCAGACGGGCGGCGATGGGTTTGAGCTGCAGCTTGCGAATACGACCAACATTGAAGGTCTCACTATCGAGCTGTATAAAGCCGAGATTCCGGGCCTAGGTGATACTCCCGACGTGAGAGGCACTGCAGGCGGCAAGTCCTATAGCTGGAAAATGTCTGAAACGGATCTGCTGAAGAGCTTCACGCCCATCGAAGACCCGGGCGAGGGCGCAAGCGACCCTACATTCAAGGACTATCAAAACGTCCAGCGCAACGCGCGCCCGCTCTACCGATACAAGGTGTTCAACAAAGACGAGCTCAATGCCAAGACGCTCGACGGCTCGACTGGCAACGACACGCTTAACTTCATCATCAAGCTTTCGTGGGACGAGAGCACCAAAGAGACCGACGTGATCTACCTGATCGCGCGCAACACGAGCGGTAAGTAGGAGAGGGGGCGCACATGGAGAAGCAAGGGAGGCAGCAGGATGCCGAGCGCGAGCAGCTGGCAAAAAGCAAAAGCCTAGTCAAGAATAAGCTGGTTGTGGCGGCAATCGCACTTGTTTGCGCCGTGGCGCTCGTGACGGGTGGTTACTTTACCTATTCCGCCTACACCGCCAACGGATTTCTAAAGTCCGTCGCCGCAACGGGCACCGCGCAGAGCCTGTTTGCGAGCGATTTGCTCACGGGCTATATGAGTGCGCCTAGCAACGACGACCTCGACCGTGCCCAGCGCTCCGTTACGGTGTATCCCAGCGGCGGACAGTGCAGCTTCACCTTTAGCATCTACAACTATTTGCTGAGCAATAGCAACTTCTGCAACGACAAAAACGTGACGTACACCTTAACGGTCGAGGGGCATGGGCTCGATGATGCCACGTGGAGTTATGCGCCCCAGCCCAGCGGCAGCGTCACACTTCCGGAGAATCAGCCCACCAAGCACGACTACACCGTGACGTTCCCTGAGGACAAGTTGGGACATGCCTACTTTGTGATTAGGGCGACGGTCGTATCGGAGAAGAGCCCCGGCACCGAGCTCACCTGTCTGGCGGCGAAAGTCGTGCCGTCAAAGAGGGCCGAGGTCAAGACTGCTGCGGTTGAGGGCGCGCTGGTTGATGAGGCTGGCAAGTTTGCTGATTACGCTGCGTACAACTACCGCGTGACGGTTACGGGCGCACCGGCAAACGTCACGCTCACGTGGGGGGAGAACGTGGAGATCGACCCGTTCTTTGAGACCAACCATAGCGCGACGGTGGATGCTGCAGCTCGCAAGGCTACGTTCACCATGGAGCCGGGTTCGATGGTCGTCAACTTTTACCGAGCGGACGGCAAAACGCCCGGTGGCTGGGGCGACCTGGACATTAGCGTGAGCGGAACTACTCTGACGGGCGCGACGGAGACTCGATAACTCTGGAAGCGGAGTTTTAGGATAAGAGGTACGGAATCGATGAGAACGGCAAAGCGCATATTCGCAGAGTTCATGACGGTGGTCATGGTGCTCCAAGCATGCTCGCCCACGGTGGCTGCTGTGGCGGCAGGCTGGCAGAACATCTCGAACGAGATTGCTGCCGCATCTGCGAAGGCGTTGGATACTGCCGAGAGCGGCGAGACCAACGGCGACGCCGCGAATGGGTTTGGGTCGAGTGATACCGGCGCCGACAGCGACAGTGCTGGGGATGACGCGGCGAAGGATGACGCTGCAGCAGGCGATACCACCGATAGCGCTACGGGTTCCGATTCCACGGGCGACCAGACGGAAGGCGACGATGCCGCTGACGATACCGCCGCTGACGACGCCGAGCAAGATGCCGATGATGCGACTTCGGAGGACGCTGAGGCCCAGGCTGGTGCGACGATCACGGATTTGGAAAAGCTTGTCGAGCTGCTCGAGGCTAATGGTGCGGAAGGCATCGAGCTCAAAGAAGATAACAGTGGAATCAAAAGCCTCAATGTCACGTCGTCGGAGGCGTTCGCCGCCCTGTCTAACGCCGACGCTTCGCTTTACTATGATGCGCAGATCAAGGTTATCATCACGGGCGATGCGAAGCTCACTGAGTCGGCAAATAACGGCATGTCTTTCCAGGGTCTTGGCAGTGATGAATGTCCGTTTGAAGGCAGGATCTATAGGGACGTTGATAGTCCCGTCGAGCTTACGACTGATCGGACGGTTTTTAATAACCTCAAGCTGTCTGACCAAAACAAAACGGTCAGGATAAAGTGGGTGGGCGCGACTAGCTATAGCGCGCCGATGGCCGCTTCGAAGGTCAGCGGTGCGGAAAACGGCGAAGAGAGCAAGACACTCATCGCGTCGGTTGACATCGTGGAACCCGTGAACGTTGATGTGAAGGATGCGACTTCCGCCTTGACGGCACCCCTCCTGGGTGCGACGACGGGCGACCTTGCTGCGAACGTTACCTATAGCCTCACCGATTCTCGAAAGAATCTCAACGCGAATGCGACGGGCAACATTGGCTTGATTGCCAACACGGTCGAGAGCGGGAGCTTGACGGTTGAGTCCGTCACGTTCCCCAACGATCTGACCTCAGGCGGAGCCGTCAAAACGAGCTCTGGCAACGCTGGCCTGCTCGTAGGCGAAGTCAAGGACGGTGCGACCCTGAGCATTGGCACTCTGGCAAACGTTCCCACCGCCACCGTCCAGTCTACGAACGGCTCCGCCGGTGGCGTTGTAGGACTCGTTGGCTCGAGCACGGGTGCCATGGTCAACGTCGCGAAAGCTCTCGACCTACACGCGCTCACCGTCAAGGGCACAACTGCCAGCGGCGGTTTTATTGGTAAAGCGACCGTGCTCACACTGGGCGCGGATAATAAGCAGATTGGGTGTCCTCTAAATATTGGCGACGAGAACAGCGCTTGCTCTGGTGGCGTTATCGGCGACGTGAGCTTTGCGCAAGGATTTGCCGTTACGTCCAATATGTTCGACCTGGGCGACCTTGTGACTCTTGGTGCGTCGCAGCGCGCCGGCGCTCTTTTTGGCATGGCCGATATCTCTAATGGAGACATCGTGGTGCAAGGCGGGACGTATAAGAGCAAACTCGCCTTACCAGAAGATGTTAGTGTCAACGGCAGCTACGGCGGCCTTGTCGGCAAGGTGTTCGCGACGAAAACGGACGACGACGGCGCTTTGCGCGCCTTTGTTGTTGAAAAGGATGCAGATAATAAGAATACGTGCTTAATTGAGTTTGACCTTGCGAGCAAGTTGTCCGACGCAGGCGGCGTTGTTGGCTATGTTGGCGATAGCGCAAATCCTAACTCGCAGCCCGTTGCCGTTGTCTTCAACGGCGTGACGGTTGCGTGCAAGGGAGATGCTTCGGCGCGAACGGGTACCGGAAAGTTCGGTGGCGCCGTGGGCGTTGTCGATACGCGCAATGTCCTTGACGTGCGAGATTTCAAACTTACAAGCGACAATCCTATCGGTAAGGTGCAAAGCAACCGTGCCGCGGGAATTGCGGGATCCGCGTGGAATGCTGTAATCAAATTCAGCGGCATCACGGATCTGTCGGGCGCAAGTTTTGGCGAGAACGCCACGACGGGTCAGCTCGTATACGAGAACCACAACGCGCTGATCTTCGCTGCCGGCAATGGCTCTAATGGTGATCTGGGAGACAAGGGCGCTGCGGTCTGGACCTTCAAGCGTAGCAACTCAGCCTCAAAGACGGACGACATCGCGACCTACGGTGAAGTTGTTCGTCTGGGCGGCGACTTCATTAAGCTTGATGCGGACACTCATAAGTTGACCTTGCCGGATTCGCTGACGGCAGCTAACGGTGCCTACGCCCTAACCACAGCTGAGGATTTCGCCAAGCTTGCGATTACCTGGCAAACCAACGGCTACTACTCGATGGTTGACGGCGTTACCGAAAACAACCTTAACGGCTTGCAGTCCTCGACCATTACGGTGAACGGCACTATTGATCTCAAAGGCACGGGCCTGACGGGTTTCACGCAGGATCGTGCAGACGGCTCGCAAGTTTTCTCGGGAACGTTGAACGGTGGCGGCACAATCAATCTTGCCGTCGGCGAGGCGTACGGCAAGCGTGGTGAAGACGTGCTCGACGGCAATAACACGAGCAACGGCAACGGCAAAATCTACCGCCACGGCCGCTTGGGCTTGTTCGCGGCCGTCAACGGTGCAACCATCTCCAACGTCACAATCGCTGGCTCCATGAAGTTCGATAACGGTTCGGCTATCGATGCCGGGTCGCTTGCGTGTGCCATCGTCGGCAACCTGTCATTGTCTGGCGTAACGTGCAAAACGAATATCGCGTGCGATGATACGTTTGCCAATGACGTGAACATTGGTGGTATTGCGGGCAGCGTGTTGGCGGCTTCTACGGTTGCGTTTAAGGATAACAGCAAGGCTCAAGCGACCATCGCTGCAACTAAAACGCTTAACGGCAATAGTCGCATTGGCGGCGCCATTGGTTATGCGGGCGATTATGGCTCGTCATTCAATGTTGCGGGCCTCGAAGTCGCCGGATCAATCGAAACTGGCGATTGCGCCGGCGGCAAGATTGCCCAAGTCGGTGGTCTTATCGGCTGCATCGCACAGAGTACCTACAATGCAGGGACAATAGCCAACTCAGCTGATAAGTACGTGAACATTTCGGGCCTTTCGTTCAATTCATTCGAAATGAAAGTCGGCAGGAACGGCGATAAGCTCAATGGCACGGGTGGTTTCTTGGGTTATAGCTGGGGCAACGCGGTCGTAACTATCGGAGATGAGAGCATTAACAAGAATGAAAACTCTTATGCTCTGAAAACGACCAACGCTTCTATAACCGCGACTGCGGATGATTCCAAGGAACTCGGTGGTCTTGTATACGCCGCGAGCGGCCACTGGATTATCAACAACTATGCCATCGATCTCTCGGGCACAACCATTAATGCGGGCGCCGCTCAGACGCTCGGCGTTCTAGTTTGCCGCGGCTGCAAGGTGGATGATAAGACGACATATGGCGTCGAGAGCTACCTAGGCCTGTACTTGGAGGACAGGGCTTATTGGGATACCGCCTATAGGGTGCCCACCGGCGAGGGGGCCATCGTTGCGTCGGGCGTAACGTCCTTCGATGAATGGGTTGGCAGCGGTGTAAAACCAAACAACGGCAGCAAGCTCATGGACGCCGACTGGAACACGGTCGTTTCGCTACACACACAGAAAAACAAGCTGGACATGGACGGCGATTCCACAAAAGACAACAGCTACCATAATCGCTCGTCTTTCGGTCGAAGCCAGAATACGAACGGCAATACCCGCTACTTCTACAACCTCGACATAGCCTCTAAGAATTGTGAAGGCGGCTTTAGTGGCAGTCAAATCGATACAGCGGAAAAGCTGCTCTTATGGTCTGCTTACCGTTATGCTCCCGAAGGTATTCGTTCGACAATCGTTCCCAATGGCACGACAGGGCTCGATGATTCCATAACCATAACGGGTACAATCGATTTGGCCGGCTACAGCTATTATCCCACTCAGCCGAGCGGAGAGGTGACGGTTGAGAATGCGACCATTACCTTCTGTTACTCCAAGATCAAGGCCGAGCAGAATGGCAACAAGCTAAATTCCGATGCTACCCAGCACGAGAACATGCACTGCGGTCTTTTTCGAACGGTGGCAAACGGCGATCTCACAGTAAAAAACGTCACTTTGCGTGGTACTGTTGGGCCCGTTATTAATGACGGAAAGAGCTCTGAAGACACTGATGGAGCAAGCGGAAGCTCTTCGGGCGCGCTCGTGTGCCGCTACGTGTATGGGTCCAGCGACGGCAATGGCACCAAGATTAGAAAGATCTCAATTGATGGTCTTACGCTCAACAATCTGATTGTCGACGGCGCCAACAGCGCCACGGATGCTAACGCCTATATGCCTCTGCTCATCAACGAGATGCAGAAGTACGTGAGCCTGAACGCGAAGAATATCAAGACTACTGGGTACACGAGTGACACCAAGGCGGCTACGTCGCTGTTCGGAAAGCTTGGTGTAGGCAGTGAGGCCGATCAGGTGACGGCAAAGTTTGAGCAAATCAGCTTGCCCAGCCAAAAGAACAAAACGATCTTCACCCATGCGAGCCTGCTGGAGAGTTTTGGCTACGGAAGCACGAGCACGGGCTCTGCGGACTACACCTTTACTAAGGCCGATGCCGATGCCGATGCAGGCAAGGTGACATACGGATCTGAGATTGATGGGAGTACGGAGTACCCGGGCAAGCAGCTTTGGTATTACGACGAAGCGACGTATGGTGCCGTGAGCGGCTATGTGACGGTTGATGGTAAGAAGGACGGTGACGTCAGGCCTTGGTTTGGTGGCTATCTTCCTTATGTTTATAAGGGAAAGGCCACCGAGAGCGGCGTCCAATATCATGAAATTAAAGTCAACCAGCGCATTCCAAAGCTGGTAGAGGGATGCGGCACATATGGCGATCCGTATGCCGTTAAGGACGCGACTGAGATGAACGCCATCGCCAACTACATCAACAACCAAACTGCGCTCGACGGTTGGGAGGTCACCATTGCCGTCAACCAGAGTACGCTCTGTACTCGCCGCAGCGACAATAAAACCGACAATGAGGTTACGTACGTCTATAAGCAGGCGAAAGACACTGGGAAGAAGTGGGAAAAGAAGACCGGCGACACCACTGATCCTTCGGCCACACTTTCCGACGAGATGATGCACCGCTATATCCAAAGCGCGTACTACAGTATTGAACCTACCGGGGGTAATACGATCACCCTCGACGGCGCATCGTTTGGCGGTTTTGGCAACAAAGCCAACCCGTTCCGTGGCGTCATCGTTGGCAACCCTAAAGGTGATAAAAAGGCAACCATCAAGATAGAGAATAACGAGGGTTCGCTTCGCGGCCTTATTCCCTATAGTTACGGCAGCGTGGTGCGCGATCTGAATATTCGCTATGTGAACGCGTCGGCGACTATTACTTATTCTGCCAAGGATGCCGACGGTGTTCCGACGTCGTTCTTCGGTGGCGTTATCGGCTGCATCCTTGGCGGCGATAACATTATCGACGGTGTGGCCGTGAATGGGACAACGCCCGATAACTCCACAACCGGCTTTACGGTTGCTGGTGGCGGAACTAAGCCACATCTTGTTCCCATCGGCGGTTACGTTGGTGCCATTGCGGGCGGCGGTGTGATCTTCCGCAATATGTCAGGGACGTCTTGGCGCGCTGGAACCAGCGACAAGTCTCAGGGTCTTGGAACGGGCAACTTCCGGCAGTACGACAATCCCTACGTTGGTCGTGTGATTGATGGCTATGCCTTTAGCGAGGGCTGCAAAGTCGAAAACGGTAACGCTAACTACAAGATCAACGAGCTCACAAACAAGGGAGCTGCCTGCGTCACTACCACGGGCACCGACAACAAGTATATCGGCACTGATGCCGAGGCACCCGTGACCACGGTGGAAAACGCCCAGGGCCTTTTGGTGCTCTCGGCCATCATTAGCTCGGGTGCGGGTGCTGGAGCGGCACATACTGACTACGCTAATTATGGCGTGTTCCGCGGCTCCAAGGCGTACTGGGGCAGCGATAAGCAGGACCCGGCGATAAACGGCTACCTGTTTGGCAACAAGGAATATGGTAAGGTGCGAAATGCCAGCTACGACTGCGTGGGCAAGCCTGCGAGCGCTTCCGGCGATTTCGAAACCGCCAAAAACGATGACCAGAAGGCCCCGGGCAAACAGGGGTGGCACGGCCCGCTCAACCATGATGACGATGTAAATTCGCCCTACCTGGTGGCGTCCTACGCTGCCGACTACCAAACGGGCTACGTGTGCGCGTCGAAATCGATCGGCATGAGCCTGGAGTTCAAGGAAAATGCCACCTATGATATGACTGGCTACGGCACGGGATACGTGGGTCTCAGCGGCCGTTACTATTCCAATGCTTGCAGCTCGAACGAGGCGTCCACCGATCGCGACCGCATCACGCCGCACGTGGCAACGATCGACGGCAACGGGGCCACCATCACGGTGGGCACCAAAGATGCCACTTACGGCGTCGTCGAATATGCCGATGACGACTATAAGGTCTCGGGCGTGGGCGGCCTATTCAGCACCGTGATGTTCACCTCAACCAATGTGGGGCAGAGCGTCACCGCGAATGACGGCGCTCAGGTCAAAGACCTCACCTTTAGTAACTGCAACGTATCGCTCACGTACAAAGACGCCAACGGTAGCATTGCCTCGGGACCGGCATCGAACGACCTCATCGGCACCGGCCTTTTGGCGGGCGCAACGGCCAACTACGACGGCAACACGCGTGGCGTCTACCGCAACGTACAGATGAAGAACTGCACCGTGTTGGGCGCAAAGAGCGTAGGAGGGCTTCTTGGCAGCTCGGGCCGTACCAGCCGAAGGACGGATAACGACGTGACCTATATGGTCAATTTCGGCTCCGGCACGCAGGCGCCCGCGAATCTCTGTGACTGCTCATACACTGGCCTTAGCGTCACGGGCGAGAAGTACGTTGGCGGCTATGTGGGTGCGATCGCCTCGCCGTGCGGCGTGTGGACAACCGCGGCCACAGGGGTATACGAGAAGACTATTGGCAAAAACTCGACCATAACCGCCACGGGTACAACACCCTACGTGGGCGGCGTGTTCGGTTATACCTCCAGTAACGTATCGGTGAACACCAAAATTGGCATCACGGAAGCCGTCGCATCGAGCACGGCAGTCATCTCTGGGGTAAATGTACTCGCCACCGGGTCGAACACCGATAAGTACATGGGCGCCGGCGGTGTGGTCGGAAGCGCCTATAGAGGCGTTATTTCTATAAGCAACGTGCGCATTGATGCCGGAGGCGATGCCAAGAGCGCCATCATCGGCGATGCCACCGGAACGAACAATAGCATCCGTAATGCGGGCGGCTTGATTGGCGAGGTCACGAGCAGTGGCAGCCCCAACACGTACTGGTTTGAGGACTGTAGCGTCGAGAATATCAACATTGCCGGCACCGACCAATGCTCGGGCGGACTTATCGGCTACTACTTCAGCAATGTGAACATAGCCTGCAACAATATCGCGATTGAGAGCGCCACGATCAAGGGCAGGTGGAGCGGCGGTCTACTTGGCGCGATTAACAGCGGTGCCGACGTCATCAACGTCACCAACACAAAGGTATCTAACACAACGTTTGGCGGAACCTCCAACGGCGGCATTGCGGGCGACGGACGCGGCCAGTTCCATCTGGTAAACGTGCTCATGGACAGCAATACCTACAAATTGGGCTCTAAGCAGGGCGTGCTCTTAGGCGAGGTTGACACAAACGGCTATAGCCTCTCCGCAGCGGGCGTGAACGTAAAGCTCGGCAACGGCAAGACCACGCGTGATCTGCCGCCGATGGTTTACACGACCAATGCGGCCGCCGTAAACATGAAGTCGTATATCGCGTTTGGTGACTATAACGACACACTGGAAGCACCTGACAAGGGGATCACGCTCTACGGCGCGGACAATACCGCCACCACGGCAGCGAGCCCGTATGTGACCACGAGCCCCGTAAGCACGCTGGCGGCGCGTGCCTCCGACAACGACACCACCGATCGCTACCTGTTTGGCGACGGCGCCACCATCGACACCGCGGCGACCGTCCAGAGCGAGGCAGGCACCGGTGTTGCCGATCGCTACACCTACACGAATATCGGCGGCATTAATGACAACGGCGCCTATCAAAATAAGTCGAGCTACGATGCCTCATCCGTGGCCAGTAAGTTCAATTCGAATAATGATACAAGCAGCAACCAAGCCACAGCGGATTTCCCCGTTTTGGTGATCTCTGGCAACGACAACACGACGGTCAAGAGCTATCTAAACATCGTCACGAACGGCGGCTTCTCCGATGCCTGCAGATTGAATAACGAGAATGGCACCAATCCGCACGTGACGGCCAAAGCAGAGGTTTTCCAACTCAAGGACGGTGTGTTCGTTAAAGACGGTGACGCGTCGAACAATCCCACGCTTCGCGTAGTGAACAATGGCAAGAACAATATGTCGTTTAGCCCAAGCTCCGATTGGGACAACGGCAAAGGTCGCTTTACGCTCCTGACCGTTACCTTTACCGAGGCGGGTCAGAGCTACAACGTTCAGGTGCCGATCATCGTTAAGCGCAAGCTCGAGATCGATTTCACTGCAACGTATGATTACGGCACTCAATTTAAAGAAAAAGACTACGCTAACCTTGGAAAAGATGCACACGTGCTTACGAGCTTTGGCGAGCCGATGACGGGTCTGCTTACCTGGACATACAATTCTGCCAATGGGAAGGAAGTCGACTTTGGCTGGGACAGCTATATGGCTGCTGGCGGCTCGATGAAGGGGCTCGGCAAGAGTATCCTCTTCAATGGTGCCGACGGAAGGTTGCCCCAGGGCACCCAGCTTACGCTCATCGATGCGAACGTTGATGGCAAGGCCGGTGGCAGAGAGTATCACTATACGGTGGGCGAAGGCGGAGCAACGAGCGTTTCCCTGAGCGGAAACGACGGCTTTAAGGATTCTGCGGGCAATCCATATCAGGAGCGATGGCTGAGCGAGATCTTGGGTGTGTCGGCCACGCAGGATGGCGCCGGCACATGGACCGTGTGTGATAACGAGGCAGAGGCGACCGCTAAAGCGAAACTCGATGGCAAGTGGACGCTGTTTAAGGTTGCGGGTGCTGACGTTCCCAGCAACAGTCGCTATACGCTAAAGGTACCCAAGGAGAAGGATACCGGCAGAGAGAAGCGTGCATCGGAGAGCGTCTACCTAGTTGTCAACGTGCCCAAGTCGGGCGACGGCGTGACGCAAGCTAGTATCAACGGTTTTACGGCTTCGTCTATTGACTCGAATTCTTCGGGTGGCCGCATATCTTGGAATCTGCATCATGTTTTACGCACCGATGGCAGCGACGATATTCAAAACAGTACGGCATCGACATACAGCATCTTGTCCAATTATGAGCAGAATGTAGTCGACAAAAAAGATGGGGCGTGCATTCCGGTTTCGAAGTCGGAGGACGGTGCCGCCTACGTTCTTTCTCTCGATGTCATGGATACGGTTACGTTTAGCCCGAGCCAATACTATACAGAGAGCGACCATCTGTTCTATCAGCTCGATACATCGCTGTGTCGCTATGGCGCCAACAACAACCTAATGGGAGTAAGCAGTTTCCCGAGCGGAACTTCGGCAATTGCGAAGTTCTATGTTGCCATCGGCAATCAGAACTACAGGTGGAGTGGCAGCGATTGGGAGCCGTATGACGCTTCGACGCCTGCGTTTACACAGATTGTGACGGATACGGGTGATGACTCACTGAGGCTCACGCTCGACCATGACCTTGCCGGAATCCGCAAGCGTGCAGCGGGCGGATCCTTTACCGTGCGTACGGTAGTGGAAGAGATTCGCCTTACGCCGGACGGCTGCAACAAGGTTATCTCCCTGTCCAAGCAGTCTGGCGAGGACGCCTGTACCAAGATGTCCTATACCGCCAAGCTTTCGACGCGTAAGGAAGGCCTTAATACCTCGAGCCTGACGCAGACGAAGCGCGGTAACGTCGGGTACTATCGCATGGACACGGGTGATACGACCATTACGCTTTCTGCGCCAGATAAGTCGCAGCTTGGCATTAACGTGGACGACCTGCGTCCGATCGCGAATGGCACGATTGGTCTGGGTGCCACGTATGAACTGGGTGGACTCAGCAACGCCGCCGAGGCAATTGCGAACGCAGACTCTGTTGTGTACACGCTCTCGCTTCAGCGCCGCGGAACCGACGGCACGTATGAGAGCGTAACGGATGATATCTCAAACTACGTAACAGTGACGGAGAGTAAGCTTGCCGCGGTCGCTCCCTCCGGTAGCACGATCACCTTCACTGACTCGAAGGAGAACGGCAAGTTCAAAACGAAGAACGGTAATACGACGTTTAGCCTGCCCTTTACCGTTAAGGTCAACACGCAGGTTGAACAGCGTGAGCAGTTCTACGCGAACTATCGCTTGGTGATGACAGCGAGCCTGGTTAAGGGTGACGTGGCGAGCGCAACGCCTCAATCGCCCGACTATGTGACCTATACGCTCACGAGGGTGAACCTCAACGGCATCGACCACTAGTTCCGAAGCCAACTGGCTTCGCAAAGGGGGCGGCAACCACCCGGTTGCCGCCCCTTTTCTTGTTCTCCTGGCCTGCTGCTGCCCCAGCTTCCCACCTAGCTTTCCAGCTTTCCACCTTAGGTGGTAAGTTAAGTGGAAAGCTGGAAAGCTAGGTGGAAAGCTGGAAAGTAAGTGGAAAGTTGACATGTAGGTGCGGGCTGAAGAGGGGTTAATAATTACACAAACCATACCAGCCAAACAAAAAGATACCAATCTGGTTGGTAAAACACCGTCAATGAGCCGCGAGCTAACTAGCTGCGTAAATAAAACCTAAAGAACTGTTGCAAATTAATGGCAAATGCCCAGATGCCGCCGTGCGATTTTCAATTAACTGTTACGCGCAAACAGCAAAATGCTACTATCTAACATGCACGTAAGAAAGCAGATTAACGGTTAAGGCTAAGAAGTGGCAGGTATGTCGGAAGCAACAAGGACTCGCACGCATGCGCCCGAGGTTAGGCAGCGCGCCGTCGAGGTCCTCCAAGAGGGGGTCGGTCATCGCGCCCTCGCCGCGGAGCTCGGCATTCCCCAGGCCACGGCTCGTCAGTGGGCCCGCGCATATGCCGTGGGCGGTGCCGACGCCGTTCTCAACGCCGGTTCGCATCATCACACCTATTCGTACGAAGTTAAGCTCGCCGTGGTCAAGGACCGCTTGGAAAACGGCTTAACGGTTCGCGAGGCCATGATCAAGCACAAGATTCCTAGCGAGTCTTCGGTCAAGGCTTGGTGCCGTCAGTACCGCGAGAGCGGTGAGTCCGCACTGGTCGATAAGCCGCGAGGTCGCAAGCCGCGCGTTAAAAAGGCGGAATAGCAAACGGGATGGTGCACCCACAGGGGCGCATTTTTCTTGCCGCCCCTCTGCTCCAATGCGGGCGTGCCCTTACCCCGTACGCCTAAAACTCCCCAGTTGACCGAAAACCCGCCGCCGCTACTCCTCAATTGAGCTATAACGTTAAACAATTGCAGCGTTTTAGCATGGGGGAGTGATGGTATGACGCTACTGTATTTCCTTACCCTGTTTCCGCTGGTACCGGCGCTGGGCATGCTGCTCGCGCGCGGTGACCGCGCCCGCGATGCGGCGGGGCTCATAGGCTCCGGCATTATTATGGCGGTGACAGTTGTAGTCGCCGTCATGTTTTTTGGCACGGGTCCGCAGAGTTTTGAGGTTGCCCCCGGCACCTCGCATGTGCTCTCGATCATCAGTTCCGTTATCGACGTCATCCTGTGCGCTGTCATCCTGTACAACGCGTACAAATATAGGAACGCGCTCACCACGGTGCTCGGCATAGTCCAGCTGGTGGGCTCGCTCGCCTTTGCAGCCATGACGCTGCCCGCGGCCGAAGCCGTCACGGCAACGCCACTCTACCTGGACTACATGAGCGTGATCATGGTCCTCGCCGTCGGCATCGTTGGCAGTCTAATCTGCTTGTATGCCCTGGGCTACATGAAGGACTTCCAGGCCCATGACGAGCACGAGGCCGCGCTGCGCGGGCAGACCGCGCCCGACCGTCGCCCGCAGTTCCTGGCGCTCATGTTCCTGTTCCTCTCGGCCATGTTCGTCATCGTGACGAGCGACAACCTTGAGTGGCTGTTCTGCGGCTGGGAAATCACCACCGTGTGTTCGTTCCTTATGATTGGCTACACGCGTACGCCCGAGGCCATCAAGAACGCCTTTACCCAAATCATCCTCAACATGCTGGGCGGCATCGCGTTTTTGGCCGGACTTATGTATCTGCACGTTAACGGCATGCCGCTGACCATCTCGGGCATGATCGAGCTTTCCGGCACCGGAACCGCGCAGTCCGCGCTGCTGGTGATGCCGGTCATCCTGTTGTCGCTCGCCGCGCTCACCAAGGCCGCACAGATGCCGTTCCACACTTGGCTGTTGGGTGCCATGGTTGCACCCACTCCCACGAGCGCCCTGCTGCACTCGTCAACCATGGTCAAAGCCGGCGTGTTCCTGATGGTCAAGCTGAGCCCACTCTATGCCATCTACCCCGTGACCGGCTTTATGGTCACGAGTGTGGGTACCATCACGTTTTTGCTCGCTGCACTCATGGCCATCTCGCAGAGCAACGCCAAACGCGTGCTCGCGTACTCCACCATTTCCAACTTGGGCCTCATCAGTGCCTGCTTGGGTGTCGGCGCGCCCGAGGCCGTATGGGCGGCCATCTTCCTGATCTTGTTCCACACGGTGGCCAAGTCGCTGCTGTTCCTGTGCGTGGGCACGGCCGAGCATCATATCGGCAGCCGCAATATCGAGGACATGGACGGCATGTTCAGCCGCATGCCGCACCTGACGCGTCTGATGATGCTGGGCATTATGGGCATGTTTGTGGCGCCGTTTGGCATGCTCGTGTCCAAGTGGGGCGCCCTGGTGGCGTTTGCGCAGACCGGCAACGTGCTCATGATCATGGTGCTTGCCTTTGGCTCGGCCGCGACGTTTTACTTCTGGGGCAAGTGGCTTGCCAAGCTTTCGGGCGTCGACCCCACGGCTCAAAACGTTGAGGTCAATGTCCATAAGACCGAATGGATGGCCCTCAACACCATCGCCGCGCTGCTGATTCTGTGCTGCGTGGCGTTTCCGGTTATCTCGAGCGGTCTGGTGTCGCCTTACTTGGCCATGGTGTTTGGCCGCGTGCCGTACGTTATTGGCAAGGACGCCATGTATCTGATGGTGGTTATCGTGGCTTTTATCGCCGTGGTGCTGCTGACGTCATTCCGCGTGAGCAACAAACCGCACGTCAACGTGTACCTTTCGGGCGTGGGAACCGACAAATATCGCCATTTCCGCGGCTCGATGGGACACGAGGTGAAGGCCGAAAAGCGCAATTGGTACTCGGAGGACGCCCTTGGCGAGAAGCGTATTGGCCCCGCGGGTAGCGTCGTATGCTGCAGCATTATCTTGTTTGCGCTGCTGTGTTGCGCATGGATTGGGCCCGAGCGGCTTGCCATGAGCGCGCCCTCGGTGCTGCGCGGCAAGTATTTCGAAGGTTCGGGCGTCGTGGGCATCTTTATTGGCACCGTGGCGTTTGCCTTGCTGGCGCCGCTTGCGGGCGGCTTGATCGACGGCATCGACCGCAAACTTTCGGCTCGCATGCAGGGCCGCGTGGGCCCGCGCCTGCTGCAGCCCTTCTACGACGTTGCCAAGCTGCTGCGCAAGGCCCCTGCCAGCGTAAACACCATGGACGATACCTATATGGCGTGCGCGCTCATCTTTACCGTCGTGGGCGGCGGCATCTTTGTGTCGGGCTCCAACACGCTGCTGTGCGCTTTTATGGTTACGCTCGCCGCGATCTTTGTGGTGCTGGCGTCCGCCTCGACGCAAAGCCCGTTTGCCCAGGTCGGTGCCGACCGCGAGTTGCTGCAGGTCATGAGCTACGAGCCCGCCGTTCTGCTGATGAGCGTGGGCCTGTACCTTGCCACCGATAGCTTTGATTCCATCGCCGTGACCGGACAGTCGGCGCCCATCATCGTGTACAGCGCGCCCATTTTCTTGGCGCTGCTTGCGGTGCTCACCATCAAGCTACGCAAGTCGCCGTTCGACCTTTCGTACTCGCATCACGCGCATCAGGAGATTGTCCAGGGCGTCGCCACCGAGATGAGCGGCGGCACGCTGGCCAAGATGACCCTTATGCACTGGTGTGAGACCGTGCTGTTTTTGATGTGGGTGGGCATGTTCTTTGTTTGGGACAACCCGGTGAGCTGGGTCGTAGCCCTGGTCGTGATGGCCGCGACGTATTTTGTCGAGGTGCTGATCGACAACACCTTCGCACGCAGCACCTGGCGCAGCTGCTTTAAGCTCGGCTGGGGCGTGGCGCTGGTGTTTGGCCTGCTCAACCTTATGCCCATCCTCGTCGACGTGTTTATTTAGGAGGCGGCATCCATGGATCATAAAATGTCGCGCTCGCCGTGGGTTATTCATTACGACGGCTCGAGCTGCAACGGATGCGATATCGAGGTGCTGGCCTCGCTCACGCCGCTGTTCGATGCGGAGCGCTTTGGCGTGGTCAACACCGGCAACCCCAAGCATGCGGATATCTTTTTGGTGACGGGGTCGGTCAATGCCCAGAACCTGCCCGTCGTGCGTCAGATTTACAACCAGATGCTCGAGCCCAAGTGCGTGGTGGCCTGCGGTATCTGCGCATGCTCGGGCGGCGTATTCCGCGATGCCTACAACGTGATCGGCGGCGTGGACCGCGCGATTCCCGTGGACGTGTACGCGCCCGGGTGCGCCATTCGCCCCGAGACGGTGATCGATGCCATCGTGGAGGCGTGCGGCATCCTGGACCAGAAGGAGACCGTGTTGCGCGCCGGTGGCGATCCGCTCACCGTGGGCGGTGCCGCTACCTGGGACGGTGGCGTTGAGCTGGGCGAGGACGGGTTTGTGGCTGCGGGGGCCGGGACTGACGGTGCCGGTGACGCGCCTGCCGGGAAGCCTGCTGCGCCCGCCGCTGGCGACGCACCTGCTGAGACGCCCGCCGCTGCAAAGGAGGCCGAGTAATGCAAAAGGCTATCTATACCACCGTCGGGATCGACAAGCTCCTGTCGCATGTCCAGGCGCTCAAGGGCGTCGGCGCGCGCTTTGTGCAAATGCATGCCGAGCGCAACGTCGACGACGGCTCGTATCGCTTGGTCTATACGTTTATCAACGTCCGTGCTGCTCAGGAGCATATTGCGCAGGACGGCAGCTATGCGATCGAGAACCTGGTGGTCGAGGGCATCGACCAGTACCAGGAGATTCCGTCCATCAGCTCGTATTACCCCGCGGTGTTCCCGTTTGAAAATGAGGCCCACGACCTGTTTGGTCTTGCCATCACCGACATGCAGATCGACTTTAAGGGCTTTTTCTACCAGGTCTCGACTGCCGAACCCATGAGCGTCATCACGCCCGAGGTGAAGGCTGCGCGCGAGAAGGCCATG
>CABMPS010000017.1 GCA_902388545.1 uncultured Collinsella sp. | reverse complement strand
AGATTCTAGCCAGAGTCGGGTGAATTTCGATTCCGTAAACGTTCTGCGCGGCAAAATCTGATTTGATTCTCGCGAGGTTCCCCTGTCCGGCAAAGCCCGCATCGGTATCGTTCCATACCTGAAGGAGAGTTTCGAGCAAAAAGCCTCCCGAGCCACAAGTCGGATCTAGAACGTAATCTTCGCTCGTGGGATTGAGCATCCCGACTGTGAACCTCGCTATCTGTCTCATGGTGAAATACTGCCCGAGGCTTCCGCGGAAGACCGATCCGAAGAAATCCTCGAAGGCCGTTCCGATGACGTCAGAATCTGTATCGATGAACGAAATCTCCTGAATGACGCGAACGACCTGAGCGACCTTGCTGTCTGGAAGCTCGATTTTTTCATCACGCGGGAAAATGGCCTGATCTTGCTCTTTGGCGTCGCTGAATAGCTTGTGGACCCTCGTGGCGATAGCCGAGTCGGGCTCGTTGATGCCCGCTTGGAACGAGCGGGGGTGGCCGTTTCGCGTGTAGCGCTCGTCGCGGACTTTGGCGAACATCAGCTTGCTCCACTCATCGAAAGCCGATAGCGGATCGCGTTTTCCTCCAGCCCAAATGATGGAGTGCGCGCGCCTGATGGCGATGCTGATATCAAAGGCGCTCGCCGGCTTAATATCCATTTCCGTGCCCGCGTGAAACGGATACACCATATCCTGAGAGTAGTTCCTCGGAAGAAGTTCTCTATCGCCCAGCTTATTTCTCCTGCGCTCCCTAGCGCCGAAGCCCTCGAGCTGCCAGACGCACGACTCGTCGCCGTAGTCCTTCATGGAGTATTTTGCACCCAGCGCGATACCGTTGGCGAAGGCCTGCGCTTCCCCTTCCGCCTTTTCAGCCGGAGTCGCACCCTCTTTTTTGTTCTCGACGACTAACCAGGGCTTCGTGCATCTGTCGTCTTCGTAGAGCACGATATCCGCGAAATCGTTGTGCGAGCCCTCCACCTCGGTATCGATCTTTCGCGAATCATAGCCTTTCGACAGGACCAGAAACGCAATGGTGTCGGCCCTGACTTTTTCTTCGGGATCGCCGATCTGATAGCTTTTCGTCCTGCGGAAGGAATACTTTATCTGAGTGCCGTCCAGCGAGAAGAGCCCGCGCATGATTGCAGTTTTCGATAGCTCCGACAATCCGAGCGAAGAGGCCAGTGTCAGCTGCGTTTCAAGTTGATTTGCCAACTATCTCACCGTTTTTCCGTCAGATGCCGGTGTCTTGACCTTCATCTCGAACGGCATCCCGCCCTCGCGGACGAGCGCCTTGAGGAACGCATTGACGGCGGTGGACATGGACAGGCCGAGCTCGTCAAGGATGACTGTGGCCTCTTTTTTGACCTCCGGTTCGATACGAATCGTCGTGGCCGGTATGTTCGACGGCATGGTTGTACCTTTCCTCGTATATCACGGTGCAACCATTTTATCGTCTCTATGCGGCGGATGCGACCCAGTAGTCCATATAGGGCGGCAATACGTTGAACATGTCGCGGATGCGGGTCGCGCAGGTGCCGTTGGCGAGCTGACGGGCGACCGTGGACTCCGCGGTGCGGGAGTCGGTCGCCATGAAGGTGCGGCACCAGCGGAACCAGTCGAGGTAGGCGGCGAGGTGCTTGGTGGACACGCCCTTGAAGCGTGCCATGAACGATTCGAGGAGCGAATGGACGGTATTGATGCGGTTGATGGTGCCCTCCGAGCGGTCCTTGGAGTCATAGGACTCATGCGAGGCGACCTTCAGGTCGTGCAACACGTCGATGTATGCGGTCGCCTTGTCCGTGGCGACGACCGCGCCCGCGCCGATGCGGTCGCGAAGGGCCTCAGCCGCACGCTTGCGCGAGACCACGCCGCGCCCCGAGACCTCGAAGAAGGTGGCGTTCGTGTCGCTGATGCCCGTCATGACGCAGATCTGCTCGCGGGAGAGGCCGCGCTTGTGGACCTGCTTGCCGCGGTGGCGAGCCTTTCTCGGCAGAGTGAAGGAGCCCTTTGAATGGTTGCCCTTGAAGGACTCGGGGAAGTATGTTTCGTCGAGTTCGCAGGCCTGCCCCTGCCCCACATGGAACGTGGGCGAATATTCCTTCAGGCACTCGATGAGCCTGTGGCGCATGGTGTAGGCGGTCTTGAGGCAGACACCGCAGCGGCCGGCGCACTCGCGGAGAGGGAGCATGAGGACGAAGCACTCGGCATAGGCCATCCAGGTCTCGCGGGGCAGCTTGCTCGTGCCGAGGATCCGGTCGGTGGAGCCTGAAAACGTCCTGCCGCAGTCGCGGCAGAGGTAGCGCTGCTCACCGTTCCTGGACTTGCCCTTTTTAACGATAGCGACCGAACCGCAACGTGGGCAACGCTGGATTTCGTAGCTAGTTCCCGCTGCATCGTCGAACATGGCGGCACGGATGACGTCGCGTACCGACTCGATTGCGCGGCGGCGCTCGGACTTGCTGAGCTTCGCCATGTTCTTCTTGAGGGTGATGACCAGATCCTCGGCGTTCATACCTGTTCCAATGCCGTGGTTAACAATTATATTATACCACGGTGACATCACCTATATGTCAATTATGGTCTAACAGAGCCTTTCTTTTAGGCAGACGCCTCATGGATTCGAACCTCGGTCAACGGGGACTATTTCTCATCGACTCGTGTAAGATTTCGTGTATGCGCCTTGGTGAGCCCGTGGCGCGCTCTTTCTTTAGACGACCGATCAGGGTGATATTTCGTGGCAGAGCGTCCGACATACAAGCTCAGGTTTCTCGATCCCAAAAAGCGCTTTCCGGCCATGCCCGAGCAGCCTGCGGGACGCTCGTATGGCGTGGTTTGGAAGCTCTTTGGCGAGGACCCACATGAATCATGCTATGTCGTCGAATTCGTCGGCAAAAGCCACGTGTCGCTTTTGGGCTACGTGAGCGTTTCGGGTGAGGTCTATAAGGCAGGCCGTCCCGTTAACGAGGAGTCGCTACCCGACGATCCCGACATGCAACTGATTCTTGACGAGTCCGATTCCAACATCGGTGAGATTGCGGTCAGGGGCGCCGATGGGACGATGCATTCTCGGGCGCGAGTCATCGGCTCTCCCGAAGGCACCATGCGCGAGCAATCCGATCGCGAGACGTGGAATTCGACGCGCAGCCTTCGCTACGGCGAGTTCATGGCCTCAATGTTCTTGCGTTACGTGATATTTGCCGATTCTGAAAACGCTGTCTCAGGCACGGCCGACGGTGACGGCCTCGACGAGGGCATGAAAAATGCCGTCGACAAGATCAAACTTGTAAAACTCCCCGAGCCGGTTGAGGTGCTGCTGGGTTTTGATTCCACGCCGCTGCCCGATGCAATCGAAACGTTGCTCTACCGCATTGACCATACAGATAATCCAAGTGGCATCGAACGCTATGCCGCCGCTTTGATGGGCGAAGTTAATCTGCCTCGCCTGCGCACCATTGCGGCCAAAACCGAAATGAGTCTGGCGCGCATCGATCGCTCGAGGCTCTTTTATCTCAATTTTGACCGTAGCCTGCTGGACCAGGACGAGATCGATACCCTGTTTGCCGTCGAGTGCCGCCTGAACCGCCTATCGGGCATTCTTGAGCGTATTGGGGCAGGGTTGGGCCCCGTTGCCTCGTCGCCAAGCTTTGAGGGCTGCTCGCTCTTTGATCTCTGGCATATCAGCAAGACGACCAACGACGTTCCTCGCCTGCTCGAAACGCTGTCGAATGAGAATCCGTGGGCCAAGCCGGGGACGGTTGCGTGTCAGCCGGGTGGCGAGTGGGACGTTCGCACCCGCTTTGCACGTATCGTAGAAGCGCTCAACGTGGTCACGCGGCTCGACTACACCTATCGAGCGAACGTCGCCGAGGGCATCATGCTGGTGCGATTTGGCCACACGGTTGTCGATGCTATGCCGCAGCGCGAATACGATGCCCAAGATGACGCCTGGCGCGAGGTGGATGAGCCTAAGCGCACAGCATGGGCCACCGAGCACGATGCGCGTATTGCGCTTACACTCGCGGCGGCTTGCTTTGCTTCGGGTGCGCGCATCACGCGCTGCTACGTGCAGATTGCGGCTCCCGACGGCGAGCAGGGCGAGCGCGTTGTTGAAACGTACTCCTTTGGCCGTGCGGCTTATCTGGCCGATTGCGTTTCTGTCGCCAAGGATCTTGAGAGCATGGATATGGACGACATGCCCTGCAGGCATTTGCTCGAGGCATATGAGGCAGATGCGCCGGAGACGATTGAACCTGCGGAGGTTCATGCTCGTCCGCGTGATGACCATCGCATGCTGCCGCCGGCGCTGCGCGATCTGCTGCTTGCCGATACAGCTGACGAGCTGGAGGTCATGGAAGAGGACGATGACCCATACGTGGCCCGTGTTGTTGAATTGCGCGAGCAGGCAAAAGTCGACCGTACAGGTGCTTTTGAAGGCTTTTCCCGTCTTGTTGAGGAGTTGGAGGCTAAGTGCGCCGTCGCCGAGCTTTTGGCGACAGGTCCGGTTCAAACGCAGTTTTGCGATAACCAGCTGGTGCGCATGGTGCTACCGGTGTTGGAAGAAGACCGCTCTGTACGAATCCTTCGTGCGCCCGATGCGCTGTACTTTGCCCAGCACGAGATCTGCAGCTTTTACGCCGAGCAAGAGGACTTTGAACGAGCACTGCCCGAGGTGCGCCATCTTTACGATCTGGCGCGCTCGTCCATGCAGTCGCACTTTGCGCTCATCAACGTGCTTGCGCGTCTGGAGCGCTTTGACGAGATTATCGAGGTGGCGCGCCACGGCCTACGTATTGCCAGCGATCGTTCTGCAATCGGCTACCTGTTCTATCGCTTGGCGTTTGCCTATTGGAATTGCGATCAGCTCGACCTGGCGCTGGTTTGTTACCGTCTGGTGCCGCGCGGCGAGGAGTCGGGCAGCAGCGCGCTGGAAGAAATGCAGGGCCTTATGAACGAGATGGGTGTCAGCGAGCCTCCGACGTTCGAGGAAGCGGTCGAGACCATCCGCAGGGCTGGACTCGAATTGCCGCCCGTGCCCGCGGTGGCCAACCAGCTTGCGGATGCCGCCGTGCAGCTGGTCGATAACGGCTTCTTTTTCCTGGCGCGCGGTTGCATCTTCCAAATGTGGCGTACCATGGGCAACGACGAGCTCGGCTCCCTCAACCGCTCGCTGGGGTAGGGGCGAAAACTGCAAGGAGGAAAGGCCGCCGGGCAATTAGAAAATTACCTCTTGCCCAACTTCGGCTGTTTGGTTACTATAGAACGGCTGTTACGGAGAGCTGACCGAGAGGCCGAAGGTGCTCGCCTGCTAAGCGAGTATGCCCCAAAAGGGCATCTGGGGTTCGAATCCCCAGCTCTCCGCCAGTAAGACTTTAAAGAGGGGTTCCGAAAGGGACCCTTTTTTAGTTGAACCACGTTAGCTGGGGATTCGAACCCTCAAAAAGTGAGGCGCCCCGTTGGACGCCTCACTTGGTTCGATGTGATATCGCTTTGGCCCTACACCTCAGGAGCCTTGGCTACGGTCTCGCTCTCGGCTGTGAGCGGGCGGTTGTCGATGCGGCGGCCCAGGCGGTCGAGCTTCACGAGCAGCCACTCGATGGGATTGGGCCCCGTTCCTTCCTCGTCGGCGACCAGGTCCATAACGGCAATCTTGGTGCCGTCCTGCTTAAGCGTAACGCTGCCCACCTTATCGCCAACATGCACCGTGCCCGAAAGGTCATCATAGCTAACCTTTTCGGTCACTTCGCCGGCGAGTGAGAACACCGTTGCCTGTGCGGCAGGGTCGGCGAGCGTGGCGTCGATCGTCTTGTCCGTCCAATCTGTCTGGCTAATGCGTGCCATGAGCGGGTTACCGTTGGCGGTCTTCTCCTGCGTGTTGGCGATTGCGACCGTGACCTTGTGGCCGTAGTACCAGTTGGCAAGGGTGGCGGTATCGGTAAAGCGCTGGTCGGTGGTGGTGGAGTTCAAAATAACGGTGTAGATCTCGTCGCCGTCGCGGTTGTAGGCGCTCGTAAAGCAATAGCCCGCGTCGTCGGTGGTGCCGGTCTTGCCACCAATGTTTCCGTCCTGACCGAGCAAAACGTTGTGCGTGTCCATGGAATGCGAATGGTCTGAGCCATCGGCGCCCGTGACCTCAATCCAAGAATCCTCGCTCGCGACGACTTTACGAATCGTATCGTTTTTCATGGCCTCCTGCATCATCAGTGCCACGTCATGTGCTGTTGAGTGCATGTCGCCGGCCCACTCATCAAAGTCCAGACCGTGTGGGTTCTCAAAGACCGTGCCGGTGCAGCCGAGCTTTTTGGCGCGCTCGTTCATGGCCTTCACAAAGGTTGCCTCGGCGTCTTTGGTCTTGGGGTCGATCTTTTTGCCCACGTACTCGGCAAGCACGATGGCGGCGTCGTTGCCCGAGGGGATCATCAGGCCGCGTAGTGCCTGCTCCACGGTGAGCTCGTCGCCTTCGAGCAGGCCGGCAGTCGAGTTGCCTACGGTGGCGGCAGCGTTGCTCACCGTGACCTTCTCGTCCATCTTGCAGTTTTCGACGGTCAGGATTGCGGTCATGACCTTGGTGATCGAGGCAATTTTTACCTGCTCATCGGCGCCGCGTCCATAGTAGACGGTGCCGTCCTTGCCCATAACAAGGGCATTAGTTGCCTCGATATCGGGCAGGTTTTCTGTCGTGATGCCGCGGACGTCGGCGGTCTTGCCGCAGACGTCGTCGGTCGTGAGCACTTGGGCGCCGGCAACAGCGGGCGCGCCGGCAACAAGGGCGATGGCGCAGGCAAAGCCGGCGGCAAGCTGGGCGGAGCGCTTTGCAAAAGAGGTGAGGGACTTCACAGATTTCGCTTTCGACGGGATGGTCTCTTCTGGCACTAGAGTATATCGTTTGCCGGCGACGACGATCGTTGCGAGCGCGCATGGCCCGCATTCGTGCTCGAACGGGCGCAAGGATGCTTAAGGTCGACTTAATCGCCCACGCTTGTTGTGTGTGGCGGGCGCCGCCTCGGGCATAATGGAGCGCGAGAGGAGCACGCATGAACGAGCGCATACTGGTAGTTGATGACGAGAAGGCCATCGCCGACCTGGTTGGTATCTACCTTACAAAAGAGGGCTTTGACGTCCAGATCGCCTACAGCGGGGCCGATGCGGCCAAGGCAATTCTGGAACAAGAGTTTGACCTGGCGCTGCTCGATGTCATGCTGCCTGATATCGACGGCTTTGAACTGCTGCGCACGATTCGTGCCAGCCATACCTATCCCGTAATTATGTTGACGGCTCGCGATGCCCAGCAGGATAAGATCGAAGGCCTTTCGCTTGGCGCGGACGATTACGTGGTCAAGCCGTTCCGCCCGCTGGAGCTCATCGCGCGCGTTCATGCTCAGTTGCGTCGCTACACCAGCTACGGTAGCCGCGCGCAGGCGACCGAGTTGCCGACCCTCCAGCTCGACGGCCTCGAGATCAACCGTGACGCTCGCTCCGTGACGGTGGACGGTGCGCCGGTGCGCCTCACGCCCATCGAGTATTCCATCTTGCTGTATCTGGCCGAGCATCGCGGCAGCGTAGTGCCCGTGGAGGACCTGTTCCGCGCGGTGTGGAACGAGGACTTTATGCCCGGCTCCAACAATACGGTGATGGTGCACATTCGTCACCTGCGCGAAAAGATTGGTGACGACGCTCAGAAGCCGCGTTTTATCAAAAACGTCTGGGGCGTCGGCTACATCATCGAATAACGCTTTTCGCTTGTGAGGATATTGATATGACAAAAGACGATAGGCAGGCGTTCGAGGTGCCCGATCGGCTCTTTGAATACGTGAGGGCGGTCGTCGATAATCGCGCGCTCGCGACGGTGCTGCTCTTTTTGCTGAGTCTGCTGCTAATCGGCATTGATAACATCGCCGGTATCTTGGCGGTGCTACTCATCGGCTTCTTGCTGATCGATCGCTTTGAAATCGTGCGTCGTTGCGTGGTAATCGGCGGTGTCGCGTGGGTCATGACGCTGGCGATTGGCACCGTGGCACTCGGTGGCATTAAGGGACCGGTGCTGTTCGATGCCGGCTTTGTATTCAACATGCTTGGCTTTGTCCTGGCGCTTGCCGTGTGCGTCTTGTTCTTTTGCGGCCGTGCTCTGTACTACCAGGGCTATGAGCAGGGTGAGCAGCATTCCGACCGCGTGCTTGCGGCCCGTATCCAGGACCGCCTGATCGATCATCCTGACGCCTGGGACAACATCGACGGAGACTTCCTGGAGGTCGAGGGTGCGCTCAACCGCGCGCGCGATCGCGAGCGTAAGGTGCAGCAAGCCCTACGCGACGAGTCGCATCGCAAGGACGACTTGGTCACATACTTGGCGCATGACTTGCGCACGCCGCTTGCCAGCGTGGTGGGCTACCTCTCGCTGTTGCAGGAGGCGCCCGACCTGCCGGTTGAGCAGCGCGCGCACTTTACGGGCGTGGCGCTCGACAAGGCGCACCGACTCGATGCGCTTATTGAGGAGTTCTTTGATATCACGCGCTTTGACTTCCACGATATTGTGCTCACGCGCGGCTACGTCGACCTGGGATTGCTGCTGGCGCAGGTGGCCGATGAGTTCTATCCCATTCTCAACGAGCAGCACAAAGATGTCCAAGTTGATGTGCGTGAGGACCTGACGGTGCTCGTGGATGGCGACAAGATGGCTCGCGTGTTCAACAACATCATGAAAAACGCCATCGCCTATAGCTACGAAGGATCGACCATCACGATTGAGGCTGGGCGCCAAGATGACGGCGGCGCGCGAATTCGCTTTATCAATCAGGGTGATCCGATTCCGGCGGCTAAGCTCAAGGTGATTTTTGAGAAGTTCTATCGCTTGGACGCGGCACGTGCGACCAATCGTGGTGGCGCCGGCCTGGGTCTTGCCATCGCCAAGGAGATTGTATGCGCGCATGGCGGTACCATCGCGTGCGAATCGACGCCCGAGCATACCGTCTTTACCATCGAGCTGCCCGCTGCGTAGCGTAGGCGCCCTTACAAACACCTGACAATGCGCTCACGTGCGTATGAGCCGCGATTTCTACTATCGATACTGCTGAATTGATATCGATATGGAGGTATGCGGTATGACGGCTGCTGCGGCGATGGAGCCTACGGAGCTTGAGGAACTCATGGAGGCGCAAGCCGAGGCCGCGCACGAGCGCGAAGTTGGGGATGCGACTCGCCCCACGGCGCAGGACCTTGCCGCCTCGCCGACGCGCATCGATGTTGAGGGCCTTGACCTGTTTTACGGCGACCATCATGCGCTCAAGGACGTGAACATCAAAATACGCGACAAGCAGATCACCTCGTTCATCGGGCCTTCGGGCTGCGGAAAGTCGACGCTGCTGCGCTGCTTTAACCGTATGAACGATGGCATCAAGGATTGCCGCATCGAGGGCAATATTGCACTCGACGGCCAGAATATCCTGGGCGATTACGATATCTGCCGCTTGCGCCAGCGCGTGGGTATGGTGTTCCAACGCCCCAATCCGTTTCCCATGAGCATCTACGACAACGTCGCCTACGGTCCTCGCGGCATGGGCGTGCGCGACCGCGTCGTGCTCGACGAGCTGATCGAAGACTCCCTGCGACGCGCCGCACTGTGGGACGAGGTCAAGGACAAGCTCAAAGAATCGGGTCTGGGTCTTTCGGGCGGCCAGCAGCAGCGTCTGTGCATCGCCCGTGCGCTGGCCGTGCAGCCCGACATTCTGCTGATGGACGAGCCGACCTCGGCGCTCGACCCCGTATCGACGCTGGTGGTGGAGCAGCTGGCCTGCGAGCTCAAGGAGACCTGCACGCTGGTGATCGTTACGCACAACATGCAGCAGGCTGCGCGCATCTCCGACTCGGTCGCGTTCTTTTTGCTGGGTGAGCTGGTGGAGCACGCGCCCACCGCGCAACTCTTCAAGAATCCGTCCGATCCACGCACCGCGGATTATTTGACGGGGCGTTTTGGCTGACGCTGTCTTTTACAGGTGCCTTTAGGGTTAAGATGCGGTCATATCGGCCGCAAAGGGGTTCAACATGATCTATTACGTCGAGGACGATGACAACATCAGGGATTTGACAGTCTACGCGCTGCGCAAGCAGGGAATCGAGGCCGAGGGCTTTTCGTGTGATGGCGAGTTTAAAGCTGCCGTGGCGCGACGGGTGCCCGATGCTGTGCTGCTCGATATCATGCTGCCCGACACCGATGGCTTGGCGATTATGCGTCGTCTGCGTGCCGATCGCCTGACGGCGACGGTGCCCATCATGATGCTTACCGCCAAGGACACCGAACTCGACAAGGTGATGGCGCTCGATGGCGGTGCCGACGATTACCTGACTAAGCCGTTTTCGCTCATGGAGCTTGCGAGCCGCTGCCGCGCACTGCTGCGTCGCGGCGGCATGGTCAAGCAGGCGAGCGATGTGCTCAGCGTGGGCGACATCGTGCTCTCGCCCAGCCATCGCGAGGTGACCGTTGCCGGCGAGCCGCTTAAGCTCACCCTGCGCGAGTTCGACCTGCTCGAGTACCTCATGCGCAAGCCCGGCGTGGTCTTTACCCGCGAGTCGTTGCTGCAGAGCGTGTGGGGCTGGGACTTCGACGGCGGTTCGCGCACCGTTGACGTGCACGTGCAGACGCTTCGCCAAAAACTGGGCGAGCATGCCAGCGCCATCGAGACCGTGCGCGGCGTGGGTTATCGCCTGGCCGAGCCTTCTGCCGGTGATGGTGCCGAAGGCGACGACACCGCGGCCACCGCATCGGAGGAGTAACCCGTGGTCTTCGCCCCCCAGGGAAAACATACGCTGTCGCACCGCGTTTTTGTGACGATCTTTGTCTGCGCCATGGCAGTTATCGTGGCGTTTACGGTGCTGGGTGCGTTCTTTGTGCAAAACACTTTGGCGGATGCCACGAGTGCCAATCTGGCGCAGGAAACCGAGCTCATTGCTGCCGCTCTCGACGAGCAGCAGGAGCCCATTCCGTTCTTGCGAAGCCTCGATCGCGAGGATCTTCGTATCACGCTGATCAATAAGGACGGATCTGTTGCCTACGACAACGAGGCGTCGTCTTCCACACTGCCCAACCATGGCGATCGCCCCGAGGTCATCGAGGCCTTTGAGAGTGGTTCGGGTTCCGCGGAGCGCGCAAGCTCTACACTCGACGAGATTATGCTGTATCGCGCCGTCACCCTTGATAACGGCCAGGTCGTCCGCTTGGCGCAGGCCCAGCCTGGTGTTGCGGCGATTTTGCTGTCGATGCTGGCGCCGATGCTGCTTATCGCAGCAGCGGGTGCGGCACTCTCGTTTTTTATGGCGCGCCGTGAGTCCCGTGCCATCATCGCGCCGTTGCAAGAGGTGGATTTGGATCACCCACGCCGTAGCTATGAGCACGCCTATGCCGAGATGGTCCCCATGCTTGAGCGTATCGAGTCGCAGCGCCAGGAACTCAAGCGCCAAATGGCGGTGCTAGCGGACAACGACCGTATGCGCCGTGAGTTCACGGCGAATATCACTCATGAGCTCAAGACGCCGCTTACGGCGATTTCGGGCTATGCCGAGCTCATCGCAAATGGCATGGTCGAGGGCGAGGACGACCTGCGCAACTTTGGCGGTCGCATCTATCGTGAGGCGGGCCGCTTGGCAGCGCTTGTCAACGACATCCTTACGCTGTCTAACTTGGACGAGGCCGAACGTGCAACTGAAGGCGAGGCAGTGCCCATTGGTTCCACGGAACCCATTGAGCTCTCGCGCGCGATCTACGCGGTTGAGCAGCGTCTTGAACAGGTCGCCCGTCAAGCGAATGTGACGATAAGTCATGAGACCAAGCCTGTGGTCATCGAAGGCGTGTCGCGCTTGATCGACGAGCTCATCTATAATCTGGCAAGCAACGCCATCCGCTACAATCGACCCGGCGGTACGGTTACGTTGCAGTGCGGCACCAACGACGAAGGCCATCCGTTCCTCGCTGTCGCCGACACGGGAATCGGTATCGCGCCTGAAGAACAGGGCAAGGTATTTGAGCGGTTCTATCGCGTGGACAAGAGTAGGTCCAAGGCACGCGGCGGAACCGGCCTGGGGCTTGCCATTGTCAAGCATGCGGCCCTGTATCATCACGCCACGCTCGATCTGTCGAGCGAGTTGGGCGTGGGAACCACCATTACGGTGACGTTTCCCATACAGCAGGAGGAGCCATTCGCATAGCGATACAACATAGATATTGATGTAGACGCCGCATTTGACTTTCGGGTGCGGCGTTGTTGTGCAATTTTACGATTGCTTCCGACATTTTTACAGGAGAGCCTGTTTCTTATGTATAGAGTTTGGTCTCGGTAAAAAGATGCGATAACATACGGACAGTTTTGTCAATCCGAACTGGGGAAATGAAAGGCAAGCTGCATGACCCTTCTCGAACTGTTCCAGCTGCTGAAGAAGCACCTCAAGCTGGTCATCACCCTTCCGGTGGTCTGCGCGATCGCCATGGGCATCGTGTCCTTCGTTGCGATGGACAACACCTATACCGCGACGACGAGCATGTACATTCTCGCCAAGACCGACGATAGCGGTCAGATGAGCTACAACGATCTCTCGGCGAGCCAGATGCTTTCCAACGATATCGCCACGCTGCTGGATAGCGATAGCGTTAAGAGCGGCGCCGCCAAAGAACTGGGCCTCACCGATCTGGATGACTACAAGGTGTCTGTTTCCTCCGAGACCACCACGCGTGTCATTACGCTTTCGGTTACCGGCACCGATGCCAAGGAGACGGCTGAGGTCGCAAAGGCCATTGCCAGCTCGGTGAGTACGGTCGCTCAGAACGTCGGCGCTGCCCAGAGCATCAACGTTATCGACGAGGCTAAGACCCCCGAAGCCCCCAGCGGCCCCAAGCGCACGCTGTATATTGCCGTCGCGTTCCTCGCCGGTATCTTTATCGCAGTTGCCTATGTCGTTTTGGCAGACATGCTCAATACCCGCATCCGCGGTGCCGAAGAGGCAGAAGAGCTCCTGGGTATTCCTGTTGTTGGCCGAATTCCGGCTATGAAAGGTGGTAAATAGGCATGGCTAAGGCAAAGAACACCGATAAACTCGTTGTGCAGAATGCCGCCAAGACCCTTCTGGCCAACATCCGCTTTGCGAGCGTGGACGACCCCATTCGCACCATCACCGTTACCTCCTCGATTCCCAACGAGGGCAAGTCTACGGTTTCCATTAATCTTGCTCAGGCAATCGCCACGAGCGGCAAGAGTGTCCTGCTGGTCGAGGCTGATATGCGTCGCAGGTCCCTTGCCGATATGCTCGGCGTCCGCTCCCGCGGCGGACTCTATGCAGTCCTGTCCGAGCAGGTTTCTATCGACCAGGCGATTGTCGAGACAGGTCAGAAGAATTTCTACTTCCTCGATGCCGAGCCGCATATTCCCAATCCTGCCGACATCATCGTCTCCCATCGCTTTGCCAAGCTGGTCAAGGCACTGTCTGCTAAGTTCCAGTACGTCATCTTCGATGCTCCTCCGGTCGGCACCTTCATCGATGCTGCCGAGATTGCCAGCCTGACCGACGGCGCGCTGTTCGTGGTGCGTGAGGACTTTACCAAGCGCGAAGAGGCGCTCAACGCTATCGCCCAGCTTAAGAAGTCCGAGAAGGTCAAGCTCATCGGTACCGTCATGAATTACTGTGAGACCGAGACCAGCGAGTACTACTATTCTTACTACACCAAGGACGGTAAGAAGGTTAAGAAGGGCTCCGACGATCAGGGCACTTCCAAAAAGGGCATCTTCACCAACCGAGCAAACGTTTAGTTGATTAAGGCTGACCTATGCGTGACATTCATTGCCATATCTTGCCGGGTGTAGACGACGGCGCCGCCGATCTCGAAGAGAGCTTGGCGATGCTCGAGGCTGCCAAGCGGGCCGGTGTAACCAGAATCGTTTGCACTCCTCACTGCCGTGATCCCTATTTTGATTACGACAAGATGTGGGATGCCTTTGAGCTGCTGCGCGATAACGCTGACGGTTTTCCGCTCCAGATGGGCTTCGAGGTCAACCATCGAAAGCTCGTTGAGCTTGGTATCGATGCCGCGGATCACTTGCATTTCGATGGGACCAACGAGTTTCTGCTCGAGCTTTCGACGCATGCCGATGCGTATGCGTTTAGAGAGTACGAGAACACGATTTACGATTTGCAGTGCCGTGGCTATCAGGTGATCATCGCTCATCCTGAGCGCTATCGTGCGGTTCAAAAGGATGTAAGCGTGGCGGAGCGCCTGGTCGATATGGGCTGCAAGCTGCAGGCTTCGGCGGACTTTATTGCCGGCGGTCGCTTTGGTCGCGAGAAAAAGCCGGCACAGCGCCTGTTCGATCAGAACCTGTACAGCTTCATCGCGAGCGATGCCCATAACGTGGGTCATTACGACTGTCTGGCGAAGGCTCGCGCGAAGTTTAGCGTGCGCGGAGCTCATTTTCGCTAAAATCTGTCCCTAACGTTCGCGTTGAATGAAAGGGCAGCTATGGATATCCAACTTAAGACGGGATGCTTTGACGACGCGGCGTTGGTGCGCCGCGTCGTTTTTATGGACGAGCAGGGCTACGAGAATGAGTTCGACGCTATCGACGAGGATCCGAACTGCATTCATGTGACACTCTATGTAGACGGCGAGCTTGCCGGCTGCTCGCGCGTGTTTCCCGAGGAACTGGAGTACGCGGCAGATGCCGAAGCCCCAGTTTTGCCGGCGTGCGACTTGGACGAAGGCGTCGCGGCGGGGGAGACCTACATTATGGGGCGCGTGGCCGTGCTGCCGAGCATGCGCCGTCGCGGTTTGGCGAGCAAGATTGTCGAGGCCAGTGATACGTGCGCGCGTGATGTCGGCGCCAAGCTCATTAAGCTGCACGCGCAGGAATACGTGCTACCACTCTATGCCAAGGCGGGTTACACGCAGATTGCCCCGGTGGACTACGAAGACGAGGGCCAGCCCCATGTTTGGATGGCCAAGCGCGTAGATGGCAGATAGGGACGTTCCTTTCCTGCCGGCAGTCGGAGACACTCCTTGGCAATTGGCGCATCAGAGCGTTTGGACATACAGTTTTTCGATTCCGTATGTATATATGCGCGCTAATGGGTTATAAAATCTAAGTCTGAACATAGCAGGTCTGCGATGCGGCTCGGGCAACCGGGCCGTTTTTGCGGACGGGGGTAGCGCGAAAGGACTGCACATGCGTCAATTTAAGACCGAGAGCAAAAAACTGCTCGACCTCATGATCAACTCCATCTACACCAATAAGGAAATCTTCCTGCGCGAGCTTATCTCCAACGCGAGCGACGCCGTCGACAAGCTTAACTTTAAGAGCCTGCAGGACCCGAGTGTCAAGCTCGACCAGGGCGACCTGGCCATCCGTGTTTCCTTTGATAAAGATGCCCGTACCATCACCATTTCGGATAACGGCATTGGCATGACCGCCGAGGAGCTCGAGCGCAATCTGGGCACCATCGCCCATTCCGGCTCCGAGGAGTTTAAGACTGAGAACGCCGAGCAGCAGGGTTCCGATGTCGACATCATCGGTCAGTTTGGCGTGGGTTTCTACTCCGCCTTTATGGTCGCCAGCCACGTGAAGGTCGTCAGCCGCGCTTATGGCGAGGATACCGCCCACGTTTGGGAGTCCGACGGTCTTGAGGGTTACACCATCGAAGACGGCGAGCGCGCCGAGCACGGCACCGATGTCATCCTGACGCTGCGCGAGAACGAGAAGCTCGACGCCGACGGCGAGGCCGAGACCTACGATCGCTTCCTGACCGAGTGGGGCCTCAAGAGCCTGATTCAGCAGTACAGCAACTATGTGCGCTACCCGATTCAGATGATGGTGAGCAAGAGCCACCAGAAACCCAAGCCCGAGGACGCCGGCGACGACTACAAGCCCGAGTACGAGGACTACCAGGAGCTCGAGACCATCAACTCCATGACGCCGATTTGGAAAAAGCGCAGCTCCGACGTTGAGCAGAAGGATTACAACGAGTTCTACAAGTCCACATTCCACGACTTTGAGGATCCGGCGCGCACCATCAGCTTCCATGCCGAGGGCACGCTCGAGTACGACGCCCTGCTGTTTGTGCCGGGCCGCGCCCCGTTCGATCTGTACAGCAAGGACTACGAGAAGGGCCTGGCGCTCTACAGCTCCAACGTCCTGATTATGGAGAAGTGCGACGACCTTCTGCCCGACTACTACAACTTTGTCCGCGGCGTCGTGGACTCTGCCGACGTGACGCTCAATATTTCGCGTGAGACGCTGCAGCAGAATCGTCAGCTCAAGGCCATTGCCAAGCGTGTCGAGAAGAAGATCACCGCCGATCTCGAGGACATGCGCGACAACGACCGCGAGGCCTACGAGAAGTTCTTTGAGAACTTTGGCCGCGGTCTTAAGTACGGCATCTACTCGAGCTATGGCATGAAGGCCGATGAGCTCGCCGACCTGCTGCTGTTCTGGTCTGCCAAGGAACAGAAGATGATTACCCTGGCCGAGTATGCCAAGGGTATGCCCGAGGATCAGAAGGCCATCTACTACGCCGCCGGCGACTCGCGTGAGCGCTTGGCCAAGATGCCCGTGGTAAAGGGCGTGCTCGAGCGCGGCTATGACGTGCTGTTGCTGACGCAGGATGTGGATGAGTTCACGTTCCAGGCTATGCGTGAGTACGTTGCCGCCGATATGCCTAAGATCTACGAGGACGACGCCGCCCGCGAGGCTGCCGAGAAGGCCGTTGCCGACGGTGCCGAGCCCGAGGTCGAGGATCGTCATCTGGAGCTCAAGAACGTTGCAACCGGCGATCTTGACCTGGCGACCGAGGACGAGAAGAAGGAGGCCGAGGACGCCACCAAGGAGAACGAGGACCTCTTTAGCGCTATGAAGGAGGCGCTCGGTGACAAGGTCGAGAAAGTTGCCGTCTCCGCGCGCCTGACCGATGCCCCCGCTTGCATCACCACCGAGGGCCCGCTTTCGCTTGAGATGGAGAAGGTGCTCCAGAAGGGACCCGAGGGCGCGCCCGACGGCATGCCCAAGAGCCAGCGCGTGCTCGAGCTCAACGCCAAGCACCCGGTCTTCGACAAGCTTGTCGCTGCCCAGAAGGCAGGCGACGCCGACAAGATCAAGCAGTACTCCGGTCTGCTCTATGACCAGGCTCTGCTGGTCGAGGGCATTCTCCCCGAGGACCCCGTTGCCTTCGCGGCGGCTGTCTGCAACCTGATGTAGTTCGGGGATACGGCACCGTAACTAGATTAGAACGAGAGTGGATAATCTCCCACTTTTGGCTCGAATGCGGGCTTGAAGTGGGAGATTTTCCACTCTCGTTTCCTTTTGAATGATCCCTTGGGGACGGAGGATCGGAA
>CABMPS010000016.1 GCA_902388545.1 uncultured Collinsella sp. | reverse complement strand
TGGAGCCGAACATAAACGTAAACTATAGTTTACGTTTTGCCGAATACACAGGAGTTTTCTATGTCGGGTTCTTCGGTCCGCATGTACCGAGCCATGCTTCGCACAAACAGCGCACCGCCCAAGCTCGTCGTCGTTGAAGCCGAATGCCTTTCGCCCGATGAGCGCACAGCATTTGCATTGCTATCAAGTCGCGTCGCCGCCGTTCTGGTCCCTTGCCCGGCGCAAGGCGAACTTGCCATCCAATGCCAAACGCATAGCTGCACGCTCAATCAGGCTACCGTAATCGCAACCAGTCAACGCGGCCTGCCGCTCCTTTTAGAAGCCGGTATCGCGCTCGCCCTTCGCGGCGCCGGATACGAAAACGAGGCCGCCGCCGACATGGTCTTTAAACCACGATCGAGCGGCGGCCTCGCAGCAGCCATCGAATATGCTTGCAGGCTCGTTGCCTAAAGGCGCAAGCTAAAAGCCCAGGCCAAAGCCCATACCGGTAATCGCCGAATACATAAAGTAGACGTTGATCACGTTGAGGAACACACCCGTGATGCAACCGTTACGCAGATAGCGCTCGCACACGATGCGCGCCATGGCGGCGGAGTCATCATTGTTCTTTGCCTGGCGTCCCGCCGTAAAGTACGTCGCCACGCTCAGCAGCAAGTTGAGCACCGGCAGCGCCAGCAACTCGTAGCTCTTGCCCCAGCGCGTCGCCTCGCCGGCGGCATTAAACTTTGTTGCAACCTCGGGACCAATGTTGGGGATAACACACGCTGCGACCACCAGCGGAATCACCGCAAGTACGAGCAGCGCAATACCCATGTAGCCAGCTTTTTTGCCATATTTAAACATATGCGTCGTCCTTACACGTTAAAGCGGAAGTGCACGACATCGCCATCGGCCATGACATAGTCCTTGCCCTCGATACGCAGCTTGCCGGCGGCCTTGGCGCCCTGCTCGCCGCCGAGCTCGATGTAGTCGTCATAGCCAATGACCTCGGCCTTAATAAAGCCGCGCTCAAAGTCGGTGTGGATGACGCCAGCGGCCTGCGGGGCGGTCGCACCCTGACGAACCGTCCAGGCCTTGACCTCCATCTCGCCGGCCGTAAAGAACGACTGCAGGCCGAGCAGCTTGTAAGCGGCCTGCGCGAGCACGTCCAGGCCGGGCTGCTCCAGGCCCAGGCTCTCCAGGTAGTCGGCAGCGTCCTCGGGATCGAGCTCGGAAAGCTCGGCCTCGATCTTGGCGCAGATGGGCAGCGGCTTGACGCCGTCGATGGGCGCCAGGTCGTCGTTGAGCATATCCTCGTCCACGTTGGCCACATACAAGATGGGCTTCATGGTGAGCAGGAACAGGCCCTTGGCAGCGGCGCGCTCCTCGTCGGTCATCTCCATAGACGCAGCGCGCTTGCCCTCGTTGAGCCAGGCAAGCAGACGCTTGGCCACCTCGAACTTGGGCATGAGCTCCTTGTCGCGCTTGGCCTCCTTCTCGAGCTTGGGCAGCTGCTTCTCGAGCGTGCCCATGTCGGCCAGGATGAGCTCGGTCATGATGGTGTCGGCATCGCCGGCGGGATCGACGAACTCGCCGGTGCGGCCCACCTCGCGCATGACGTTGGGGTCCTTAAAGTAGCGCACGACCTCGCAGATGGCATCGGTCTCGCGAATGTTGGCCAGGAACTGGTTGCCCAGACCCTCGCCCTCGTTAGCGCCCTTCACCAGACCTGCGATGTCGACGAACTCGACCGTTGCCGGCACGATGCGACCCGGGTTGACGATGTCGGCGAGCTTTTGCAGACGGCTATCGGGCACGTCGACAATACCCACGTTGGGGTCGATCGTGGCGAACGGATAGTTGGCGGCAAGACCGGTCTTTTTGGTAAGCGCGGTGAACAGCGTCGACTTGCCTACGTTGGGCAGGCCCACGATACCGATGGAAAGGGACACGACAGCTCCTTTTGGTACAAGCATTTCAAACTGCATAAGTATAGCGCCGCCACAGCATCTGGGCGAACCCGGACGCCACGGCGGCACGAATGAAGCAGAGATAGGGGTCGTTGGCTAGTCCGCGAGCTTCTCCACTTGGTCAAGCATCTTATCGAGCTTGGCCTTCGCTTCAGCCTTGACCTTCTGGGCTTCTTCGTGAGCCTTCGCCTTCTGGGCAGCCTTTTCCTCGGCTTCGGGATCGACGACGACCAGGTTGGACGCGTCGTGCTCGACCAGCTTGAGCGCATGCTCGGGACACACGTTGACGCAGGCGCCGCAGCCCAAGCAATACGTGGACTCCAGCGCAAAGCGGCCGCTTCCCACCAAATCGCAGGCAAACGTGGGGCACACGTTGACGCACTCGCCACACGACGTGCACTTGTCAAAATCGCACTCCGGCGTACTCACCTGCATGTTCTGGGCAAGCTCGGGATGGTTCTGTAGTGTCGAGAGCACCAACTGCCGCCCGTGCGTGAGCGAACGGCGACGCTTGGTCGTCGTGGTGCCGCACATGGTGTTGAGCGTGCGCTCCAGTTGGGTGATCTGATGACGATGGGCTTTGAGCTTCTGTGTCACCGAGGCCAGCGCCGCCGTCGCCGGGTTGAGCTTGGTCACCGTCAGGCCCGTCGTGCGGGCGATTTTTTCCATATACTCCTTGCGCTCGTACTCGCGGCGCTTATGGCACTTGAGGCTCTTGGGGTCGACCTCCAGGCCCATACCCGTGCCAGACCACTCCTCGGCCTTCGCAATCGCCTCACCCAGAATATCCTCGCCACCGGTGTTGCGGCACTTATCGCACACGCCCAGTGGCAGGTAGACGCTCACGTTGGGATAGTCGGCCAGCACCGAGAACCAGGTCTCGGCCGTAATATCGCCCACGCAGGCGACGACGACCTCGTTCTCGCGCGGCATGCGCTTAAGGGCGCGCGTGCAGGTAACGTAGGCGGTCTCGTGGCTCGTAGCTGCCGAGACAATGTCGTCGTAAAGGTTTTTGGGCGCCAGGCGCGGCGAGATGATCGCCTCGGTCGGACAGGCAGCGGCGCACAGTCCGCACTTGCGACAGGAGTCGAGGATCTCGATGGCGTCTTCCTCGACCTCGATAGCGTTGACCGGGCACACGTCCATGCACGCGGTGCAGTCGCTCTTTTCGTTTTTGCAGGTCAGACACGGGATGGTGTTGCCGCGCGGGCGCTCCTTGTAGTCGGCAGGATTCCATTGCGGCGCCGACGGATCGAGCGCATCGGTCACGCCGCCAAGCGGATTTTTAAGAAAGTCGAAACCCTTGCTGATCTCGATAATGTCATCAAACAGATCATGTTCCTGCGCCATGCGCGGCCCCTCCCTGAGCAGTGCAAACAAGCAAGAGATAATGATACGCTATGAGCCCACGCCTCGGGCAAATTACACGCGGCGCATCTTTGCGGCAAATAGCCCATGGCCTATCGCCGCCCCGATTGTACAAGGTCGATCAAGCGCCAAGCTATGCCTCGCACATGAGCTGCGCGAGCTTTTGTTTGGTCACCTTGGCCTGCTCGTTTGCCATGTTGCGCTCGTTTCTAAAGACCGCATTTGCAACACCCTGCAGGTCGGCATCGGAAATCCCGCCAAGGCCCAGCTCCTCGAGCGTCGTCGGCAGACCGACGCGCTGGCAAAACTCGAGCACCTGATCAAGCTCGGGCGCACGCTCCAGACGAAGCTGGACCACCAGACCAAACGCTACGGCCTCGCCGTGCATAGCCTTGCACTCGGGCAAAATCGTCAGGCCGTTGGCGATGGCATGCGCCAACGCCAAGCCACCGCTCTCAAAGCCAACGCCCGAAAGCAGGATGTTGCACTCGATCAGGCGCTCAACCGCCGGCGATATACGTCCCTTTTTGAGATCGCGCTTGGCAGCGACGCCGCATTCCATAAGCGTGTCGCAGCAGGCACGTGCCGCGACCAGTGCCAAGTGCCCCGGTGCGCCACCGTGCTCGTTCGCACCTCTCGCCGCGGCGCACGAACGCGCCTCAAAATACGTTGCCAGCGCGTCGCCCATACCGGCGACCGTCATGCGCAGCGGGGCCGCCGCGACCACGCTGGTATCGACCACGACCAGATCTGGATTCTTCTCGAGCATCAGATAGCGGTCGAACGACCCATCCTCGTGATACAGCACCGAAATCGCGCTGCACGGACCATCCATCGAGGCCGCCGTGGGGCATACACACAACGGCAGCTCAGCATAAAACGCAACGGCCTTTGCGATATCGAGCATTTTGCCGCCGCCAATGCCCACCACCATGTCGCAATATTCGGCCCGGGCTTCCTTGGCCATTTCGACAACGGCATCTTCCGTACACGGACCGTTGTAAATCTTAAAGAACGGCTCGCTTAGATTTTCATCCAGAAATCCATCGACGATCTGCCTGCACAGCCGATCCTCGGTGCCCTGGTCAAACAAGACATAGGCAGCGCAGCCCAACCATGACAGATACCTGCCCTGACGCGAAAGTTCGCCCGGCCCCTGAACATACCGGCCGGGACCGCCATAAACCATGGGAAGCGCCATACGAGAATCCGCCCTTCATCAAACACCGATTGGTGCAAAGTAACCTAACCCCTTTGCACCATAGCAAAAAGGGGCAAAACCATTTGTCGGCTTTGCCCCTTCCTTACCTTAATTTACTCATCCATAAGGTAATAATGACCCAGTGCGTCGGCACCCAGGATGGCGTTGGCGACCATCTCAGGCGTCACTTCAAACGGCATGTTGCACATAGTGTCATCCGGCGCGCAGGCGGCCTCGGCAACAATCATGGCCTGCTCACGTGTAAGCTCGGCAACGCCAAGTTCCTTCATCGTGACCGGCAGGCCCAGCTCAATGCAGAAGCCCAAGACTTCCTCGAGTTTCTCAGTCGGAGCATCCTCGAGTACCAGCTGAACGATGGTGCCAAAGGCGACCTTCTCGCCGTGATACATGCCGTGGCACTCGGGCAGCATCGTCAGGCCATTGTGGATGGCATGAGCAGCAGCAAGGCCCGAGCTCTCAAAGCCAATGCCCGAAAGCAGCGTATTGGCCTCGATGATATGCTCGACTGCAGGCGTGAGCGCACCCTTCTCCAGCGCGACCTTGGCCTTGACGCCATCGGCCATAAGCGTCTCGTAGCAGAGCTTGGCGAGCGCCAGACCGGCCATGCCGCCCTTGCCGCCAGCGCAGGTGCCACCGTCGGCATCATGCGTCGCCTGGGCCTCAAAGTAGGTTGCGAGCGCATCGCCCATACCGGAAACCGTCAGGCGCACCGGGCTCGCCGCGATAACCGTCGTATCCATCAGGACAATGTTGGGGTTTGCCTTAAGGAAGAGATATTTATCGAACTGGCCATCGTCGGTGTAGAGCACCGAAAGTGCCGAACACGGGGCATCGGTCGAAGCAATGGTGGGGCAAATGATAACCGGGGACTCCAGGTAATAGGCGACGGCCTTCGCGGTGTCGAGGATCTTGCCGCCACCGACGCCGACGATGATGTCGCAACCGTTGTCGCGAGCGAGCGCAACCAGGCGATCGACCTCGCCCTTGGAGCACTCGCCGTTAAAGTCCTCAAACAGCAGCTCGGCCTTAGCCTCGGCAAAACCGCCCTCGATCTTGGCGCCGACGCGCTTCTTGCCCGAAGGCGTCACGATGACGAGGGCCTTAGCGCCGAGCGGCTCGACATAAGAACCGAGCTTGGCCAGCTCGTCCGGGCCCTGGATGTACTTGCTGGGGCTATTGAAAATTGCAGCCATTTTTATCCCATTCTCTAAAAAAGAAAGGGGCTCCGTACAGATACGTGCGGAGCCCCTCGTTACGATAACAAGAGTCGATTAGAAATCGATGTCGGTGTCGTAGTAGCAGGCCTTGAGGATCTTCTCGAAGTCGGCAGCCTTGGTCTCACGCGGGTTCTCCGGCGTGCAGGCGTCGGTCTCGGCGTTCGCGGCGATCTCGGGCAGCTTGGCGAGGAACTCCTCCTCGGAAACCATCTGCGGGTTCTCGGCGTCAACCTTCACGCCGCCATTCGCGTAATCCTTGATGGACTGCGGAATGTTGAGCCGGTCGTTGAGGTCGCGGATCTTCTGGACGAGCGCAGCGATGAGCTCCTCGCTGGTCTCGCCGGGAAGGTGCAGGATCTCCTTGGCCACGTAAGCGTAACGCTCGGCAGCACGGGGATCCTTGGAGTTCCACTGGATGACCTTGCCCAGGTACATGGCGTTAGCAGCACCGTGAATGATGTGGCCGTTCTCAAAGGCTGCACCGGTCTTGTGAGCCATGGAGTGAACGATGCCGAGCAGACCCGAGGAGAAGGCGATACCGGCGATGCACTGAGCCTCGTGCATGTGCTGACGGGCCTCATGGTCGCCAGCATAGGACTTGGGCAGCCACTCGACGATCTCGCGGATGCCGTGCAGGGCGTTGGCATCGGTGAACATAGAAGCGCAGGTGGAAACGTAGGCCTCCATGCAGTGGGTCAGAGCGTCCATGCCGGTGTGAGCGCAAAGCTTAGCAGGCATGGTGTAGGTGAGCTCGGGGTCGACGATGGCGACATCCGGGGTGATGTTGAAGTCGGCCAGCGGGTACTTGATGCCCTTGGCGTAGTCGGTGATGACGGAGAAGGCAGTGACCTCGGTAGCGGTACCGGAGGTAGAGGAGATGGCGCAGAAATGAGCCTTCTGACGCAGCTCGGGGAAGCTGAACGGCTGGATGATGTTATCGAAGGACTCCTCGGGATACTCGTAGAAGACCCACATGGCCTTAGCGGCATCGATGGGCGAGCCGCCGCCGATGGCGATAATCCAGTCGGGCTCGAACTCGCGCATGGCCTCGGCGCCCTTCATGACCGTCTCGATGGACGGATCGGACTCGACGCCCTCGAACAGCTTGACCTCGAAGCCGCCTTCCTTAAGGTCGGCCTCAACGTCCTGCAAGAACCCGCCGCGGCGCATAGAGCTGCCGCCAGAAACGATGATGGCCTTCTTGCCCTTGAGGTTCTTCACCTCGTGGCGAGCGCCCTCACCAAAGTACAGATCGCGAGGATTGGTAAAACGTCCCATACTGTGCCTCCTAAACAAGCCCCTCTTAGACTTGCGTATATAACGGAGCACCCGATTGGCTCCGTTAGGACCGTTTTGCGCGTTGCCGGCGATGACAATGCGCGATGTCTAAACGTCTCAACGCTCAGACAAACACTATTCTACCGTTCTGGTTGGTCAGTTATTCATCTAAAGCCGACAATGATGAAACGTTTTTTCTATCCCTGAAGACCCTTGTGGGGCATTCATACTCCCAAGCTGGGCAAACGTTTTATCAAGGTTGACCACATATCCCGGGCAGGACGGTGCCCCTCCAAAATGTGCCCCGTTCGCCGCCAAAAATCGACCGTTTGCGGCACCGTGATACCACTCAGTCGTCCAAGGTGCCGACATTTGTGCGACATCCGTCTTCGTGGTGCAAAGGTGCATGTCCAAGTGCGGCACCCCCGGTGTGCCACATGCGGGTAAACTAGAACCTTATATAGAGACATTTGAACCCTAACCGCAGCAAAGGAGGCCCCATGGCATTCGATCCCATTCAAGAGGATTGCCATCGCCTCGTTCTTGAGGCCTTGCGCCGCGACAATATCCCGCTCACCGACGGTGCCGCCGTAGAGCGTCTGATGGAACAATTCACCCGCGACCCCGCGCCGCTCATCGTGCACGACCGCGACCGCGCCGGGCACCTCATTGCCAAGGTGGTCGAGGCTGTCGACTACCGCATTCCCTTTATCCCTGACGATAACCAGGCAGAGCAAGAAGAGGCCGCAGCCGAGAACATGCTTCGCGAGGCAGCCGCGCTCGACCCGACCAACTGGGACGCCCAGCGCATGCTGACGGCGCTCACCGCCGAATCTAACGAGGAATACGTGCAGTATCTGGTGTCCAAGTGCGACGAGGTGGAGCACGATCTGGCGCTCAAGATTGCCTCGGCGCAGGACCCCTACGAGCGTGAGGCCGCAGGCGACCTTATGCGCCGCCCCTACCTGCGCTGGCTTGCCGCTCTTGCGTCGCGCGCCCTCATTAGCGGCCGCTATCGCATGTCGCTCGAAGCCGCAAACCGCAGCCTCGACTTTGCCCCCAACGATCCAGCCGGCGTCCGCCACACCGCGATGCTCGCCATGGCAAAGCTCGAATACCCCGCCGAGGAGCTCAAAAGATTTCGCTCCGCCCACTCCGTACCCTATCTCGCGAATACCCCGCTGCGCCGCCGCCCCAAAGATGCGGAGCGCGACTTGGACCCGTGGACGCTCATCGCACTGATGAGCGCAGCCTGGCGCGAGCTGGACTACGAGGGTGCCGAGCACTACTTGCGCATCCTTGCACGCTCGTGCCCGCACGCAGCCGAGGCGCTCTACTTCCAAACCGAGTTTCCCGATGGCGTCTATGCCCGCGTCAACGTGGATGCGGGCTCCACCGACGAGCTTGTCCTTGCGCTGTCCGAAGCGACGCCGGTTCTGCAGGAGGGCCTGGGCGCCCCCGACAACGCCAGCTTTGCCGCCTGGGTCGCCACCAACGATATCGTGCGTTCCCAGATCGACGAGCGCATCCTGCGAGCGGCCGAGCAGGGCTTGCCGTTTAAGGGAGGAGACCTCTAATGGATCCGAGCGTCTACATCCCCGCCTACCTGGAGCGCGCCTACGTTGCGTCGCACCCCGAACTCACCGATGCAGCACGCGATCTTGTCCATAACGACGTGAGCGTCAACCCTCACAAGTATGCGCAGACCGAGCATGCCCAGGCGCTGCTGTCCTATGCCGGCGTCCACCGCCACCTGCTCGACGAACTCCATCGCATCGAGGACATGGGCAGCGACGAGGAGTTTGAGAAGACACGCAACCGCCTGTTCGACGATATGCGCGATGAGCTGCTCAAGATTGTCCGCGTCGATGCGCTGGCCGTCGATGCCCAGCTGCTCGCCATCATTTTGGCGGACACGCCCGTTGACGCTTGCCTGGGCGACCTGATGAAGCTCGAGACGAGCACGGCCGACTACCTGCAACAGAGCGTGCCCGGGTTTGATATGGAGGCCCCGCACTATTGGGCCAATAATGTTTTGGCCGACGGGGTCACCGCAGCAAACCTTACCGTGAGCGAGCCGGCTCTTATCGGGTGGCTCCACACGCTCGAGGCCATCTCGCAGCTGTGCATGGCGAGCGCTCGTTACCGTGCCGCCGCCAACTATTCTCGCCGTGTTCTTAAGGCGGAGGGCTATCCCACCCGAGCTGCAGGCACCGTGCTACTCGCCCTCGCTCGTCTGGAAGACGAGGACGGCTTTTTTGCCCTGGCCCACCAGCTCGAGGAACAGATGGGGGCCGATGTCCTCGAGGACTCCCCCTGGTACCTGCTCGCCCGCACGATCTTGCTGTTCAAAACGAACAAGATGCGCCCGGCCACACGCGCGCTGCGCGAGTTTGCCAACCGCTGCGAGGGCGGCGCGTTCTTTTTGCTGAACCCCACGTATCAGACACCGTACCTTCCCTGCCGGCCCGAGCCGCACGACCCCTGGGACCTTTCGCATCAGGCAGTTTGGGAAGCCGACGGCATCATCTCGGATACTCCCGACTTTGCCCCCTGGGCCAGCGCTTGCGAAGACGTATCGCAGCTTGCCCAGGAATTTGCGCGCCGTTACGGCTTTTAACGGCGCAAACGTCACGACCATGTCATTCACGTTAGGAACGGCTTCATGAACTTCCGCTCATCTCTCGCCTGCACCTCGAGCGATATCGCCCGCTGGGGGCTGCGCTCCGTCCTTAAGCGCCAGGGCGGCGTACTCCCCGGCCGCATCGCCATGAAGATCGACCCCGAGTTGCTGAGCGACCTCGCGGACCTTGTCGACCGCAGCGTGGTAATCACCGGCACCAACGGCAAGACCACCACCTCCAACCTCATCGCCGACGCCGTTGCCGCCAGCGGCGCCACCGTGGTATGCAACCGTGCCGGAAACAACATGGAGCCGGGCGTGGTGGGCGCCCTGCTCGAGGCGCGCGGCGATCTTAAGCGCGCCGGAAGCGGCAAGCGCGTAGGCGTCTTTGAGTGCGACGAGCTCTACACGGTGCGCGTCCTGCCCAAGCTCAAGCCGACCTACTTTGTGCTGCTCAACCTGTTCCGCGACCAGCTGGACCGCTACGGCGAGATCGACCACACCCAGGACGTCATCGCCCACGCGCTGGAGCTTTCGCCGGCAACGACGCTCATCTATAACGCCGACGATCCGCTGTGCGCCTCGATCGCCGCACGCGTCCCCAACACGAGCATCGCCTTTGGCATCGACGGTGCCACGGGCACCGAGTCCGATCGCATTAGCGACTCGCGTTTTTGCTCGCAGTGCAACGCCCCGCTGGAATACGACTATGTGCAGTACGGACAGCTGGGCGCCTATCATTGCCCTTCGTGCGGCTGGGGTCGCCCCGCGCTGCTCCGCCGCGTGACGGGCGTTGAGCTCGGCTGCGACGGCTACGGCTTTGACCTGGCCTTTGGACCCGAGGCCAACGCGCCCGCCGTGCACATCGCCACGCGCTACAACGGCCTGTACATGGTCTATAACGTCGCCGCCGCCTTCTTTGCGGCGCACGAGCTGGGCGTGGACGCGGCGCACCTGCAGCCCACGCTTAATGCCTACGTGCCCGCCGGCGGACGCATGGGCCGCTGGGATATTGCCGGCCGCACCGTCGAGGCCAACCTGGCCAAGAATCCCGTGGGCTTCGATCGCCAGATCCAGTCCATTAAAACGGCAGGTGGCAGGCTCTGCGCCTTCTTCCTAAACGATAACGATGCCGACGGCCACGATGTCTCGTGGATCTACGATGTCGACTTCGAGCGCATCGCCGATACAACGGGGCTTGTCGCCTTTGCCGGAGGCACGCGCGCGCACGATATGCAGGTACGCCTCAAGTACGCCGGCATCGATGCCGCGATTATCTCGGACGTCGCGCAGGCGATCGGCGCCGTGGCAGACGAGGCCGCCGATGACACCTTCTACGCCGTCGCCAACTACACGGCCTTCCCGCCGTTAGTCAAGGAGCTCGACGGGCTCAAAGGCACCGATGCAAGTTCGGTCGCCTCCCACGCCGTAACGCGCGCCGATGGTAGCGCTGTCCCCACCGATATTGCGCCGGTCGAGCTTTCGCGCCCGCTGCGCATCGTCTATCTGTACCCCGATGCCCTTAACCTCTACGGCGACGGCGGCAACGTCATCGCCCTCGAACGCCGCTGCGCCTGGCGTGGCATTCCCGTGCGTGTAGACGAGGTCCGTATGGGCGAAACGCTTGATTTGACCGATGCCGATATCGTCATGATGGGTGGCGGCTCCGACCGCGACCAGCTAGCCGTGGCACACGAGCTGCTCGCCCAAAAAGATAAGGTCGCGGCCTATGTTGAGGATGGCGGCTCGCTGCTTGCCATCTGCGGCAGCTATCAGCTGCTCGGCCGTTCGTACTATATGGGCGAGGATCGCATCGAGGGTCTGGGCGTCATTGCCGCCGAGACTGTGCGCGGCTCCGACCGCCTGATCGGCAACGTCGCCGTCAAGACCGACCTGGCACCCGAGCCCTTTGTGGGATTCGAAAACCACGGCGGCCGCACTCTGCTCGACGCAGATGCCACGTCGCTCGGAACGTCCGTCGTCACGGGTACCGGCAACAACGGCGACGATGGCTTTGAGGGACTGATCTACAAGGGCGTCATCGGCACGTATCTACACGGACCGGCACTGCCCAAGAACCCCGAGCTCGCCGACTGGCTCATTACCCACGCCCTCGAGCGCCGCGGCGATGCGCAGGCCACAGCTCTGCTGCCGCTCAAGCCCCTCGACGACACCTACGAGCACGCCGCCCACGACGCCGCCATGAAGCTCCTCCCCTAACGTCCCAACCACCACAAAGGGGACAGGCACCTTTGTGGTGGTTTTGGCCCATCCCAGCGGTTTGTCTCAATCTGTAACATCTAGACCGTTAAAAGTCGTCTTACTGTTACAGATTGAGATGTTCGTCCCGACGCCTGCCTTTTGTCTCGATCTGTAACAGATAGAGCCGATTTGCCCGCCCAGATGTTACAGATTGAGATATTTGAAAATCGGAATAGAAACCCACTCCTTTGTGGTGGTTTTTCAATCTGCCAACGATATGTGAACAGATAAAAAAGTCTGCTATACTCTTTTCCGCTGTCCCCATCGTCTAGCGGCCAAGGACGCCACCCTTTCAAGGTGGATATCGCGGGTTCGAATCCCGCTGGGGGCACCACAGAATCTGAGAAGCCCGTTACCAATTCGGTGGCGGGCTTTTTGCTGCCCATACGCCGGGATTCGAACCCGGCAGGGTGCGGAGCTGAGGAAACGCATTTACGCTTCGACCCTAACAAGTGATTGACTTAGTCCCTAGCAATACGATATCTGAGACGTTCGTATCGAAAAACATTGCCTGGAGACAGCTCCGTCTCCATTAGCCGTGATGTTGACAAGCTTTCTTATCAATCGCACGTCTTGAAAAATTATCCCAACTTCAAAATCGCTGTGAGTTCCGAGGGTGCCGGGAAACAGCACATTCCCTCAACTCGCACCCTACACACAGCATAAATACCTCCGATCTGCACATCGATAAAACAGCGCCGTGTGTAGTCCAGTTCCCTGGTCTCGATTTGTAAACTTGTTAGCGAAGTCCAGGCATACGCTGCAAACAACTTGCGAACATCCCATGCGGGGGCATCGTCCCTCTCAGCTTCATGAGTTACAAAAGGAAAGAGGTCTCCGACTCCGACCCCATCGCCCGATTTACAAACCCAAGACTTGTAGCCGGCCCTCACGCCGTACTCACGACCATCGCGCAACAGAGACAAATCCAGCTCATTCTCATGAAATCGAATATCGATCTCTTCAAAATCCCCGAAAATGCAATGATGCATGCCCTCGAGGCGTAATGAACTCAAACGTCCGCCAGAAGCCAACCCAACTGGCACGGGAATGCTATCGAAGTCACGTTCGGAAGCCACCGTTTCCCGAACACTAGACTCTTTGAACAATACCTCATACAGCGGATCAAGCAGCGCCTTACTTCCTGTCGTGGAACTCGAGCAAGCGATGACAAGGCCATCTGTGGGCCGTATGTAGCACAGCTGCCCAAAAAGGCCAGAGCATCTGAACCCGCCACGCCGGCACATCCAGAACTGGTATCCATAGCCATTGCTGTCTTCAGTCGCCTCAGACGGATAAAAGGGGCTCGTTTCCATCTGAATCTTCGTCGCCTCGGCAACCCATTCCGCGGGAATGATCTGTTCCCCACGCCACTTGCCGCCATCCAGCAAACATTGACCAAACTTAGCCAAATCTGGTGTCGAAAGGTGAAGACCAAAACCTCCGGTCGTATGACCGGCTTGATCCTCTTCCCACCACCAATTTCTAATGCCTAACGGCGTAAACAAACGTTCAGCGAGATAATCGGATTCTTTCGTTCCACTTATGCGTTGCACGAGCATGCTCAATAAATGTGAACACAGCGAATCGTAGTGAAAGACCTCGCCCGGCTTCCAGTCAAACTCACGATGAAGAACCTCATGTGCCCAGTCGTCTCCCGCGCCAATATACGAAAGGTCACTCTCCTGCCCCATCGTCATAGTCAGCAAATTGCGAACCGTCACATTGCGAAAGCGCTCATCCGCGATCTCGCCTTCATATTCCGGGAAGTATGAAATCCAGCGATCGGCCAGCGACAGCCGTCCTTCATTCACCAACATCCCGACAGCGACCGAGGTAAAGGACTTAGTCACAGAATAGAGCGGATGAACGTGTTCGAGGACGAACGGCGCAGCCGCATGCTCAAAGACGACTTCACCATCTTGTCGGACCACGACCGAGCGGACTTCCACGCCCGCGGACCTCCACGCCGCAAGGCACGCCTCACCCATCCTATTGTCAAAGATAATATTAGACACTCTCAACCACTGCCTCTCAAACGAAACCAGCACAAGACAAGGTCGCCCTCGGCGCTTATCCAAGGACGACCCTGTCAGATTGCTGGCGCGCGGGGAAATACTTGTTCCGCGGCTCCACTTCTTTGGCTACTTTGCAGCCTCTACCGCCGGCACGTCCTCCTTGTACGTCGCATACGTAAGCAGGAACGAAATCACGCTGGAAACCACGATGGCTATGATTACGTAAATCAGGTAGCTTGCACCCATTGCGCCGGACGGATCAATGAAGCCCGGGAAGGCGCAGAAGCCGCCGCCGGTGAAGGCGAACATCTTGGTGCCAAGAGCGCCGATGATTAGGCCGCCGGGCACAGAGGCGATGCAGCTCATGATAAAAGGCTTCTTGCGCGGAAGGGTCACACCGTAGATGCAGGGCTCAGTGATGCCGAAGAAGAAGCCCGAGATGAACGCCGGCCATGCAAGCTGCTTGAGCTTTACGTCCTTAGTCTTCAGAAGAATGGCAAGGACGGCAAGGGACTGAGCGTACGAGCAAACCATGTACGGCGCCATGACAATATCCCAGCCCTGGGAGGCAATGTTCACCAGCATGAGAGCAATGACACTCCAGTGGAAGCCAAAGATGACCATAGGCTGCCAAATGGCAGTAAGCACGATGCCGCCGAGCGCGCCGCCGATGACAGGCAAGCTGTAGAGGGAGTTAAACAGCAGGCTCATGAGGTTCGTGATCAGGGTGGCGATCGGACCAATAATCAAATAGGTAGCGGGGACCATCACAACGAGCACGCATGTAGGCACAAAGAAGAACTTTACATACTCAGAGAAATGCTTGCGGCACCACTTCTCCAGCTTTGCCGCGAACCAAACAGAGATGATAATCGGAATGACAGAGCTCGTATAACCCGAAGACGGCATGATGACGGGTATGCCGAGGAAAGTCGTGTAGTAGTTCATGGCAAAGGGAGTGCCGGCAAACACCGTTCCCAAAACATCGCCCGATGTGATGTTGACCATCGCCGGATACGTAAGTGCGATACCGAGCGTCATACCAACGAACTCACTACAGCCAAACTTCTTTGCCGCGGTATAGCCAAGGATAATCGGCAAGAAGTAGAAGAAGCCATCACCTGCCGCATATAGAATCTGGTACAAGCCATCTGTCGCCGTGATCCATCCGAGGGCGACGAGAATACTCAAAACACCCTTGATCATGCCCGCAGCACACAGCACCGCAAGAATCGGCTGGATTACGCCTGAAATAGTATCGATAAGGGCACTAACAACGTTTCCTTTCTTGACGGGCTCACCATCAAGATTAACCTCGCCCAGCCCCTCGACACCAGAAGCGGCAACCGCGGCATCGTAAACATCCTCAATCACATTGATGCCGACAACAACCTGATACTGGCCATTCGCGTTGATTACTTGAATGACGCCTTTATGAGATTCAATTGCCTTAGTATCGGCCTTCGCATCGTCTCGCAGCTTGAAACGTAGACGCGTCATGCAGTGCGAGATGCTCAGGATGTTTTCCTTACCGCCGACGAGGCCAACTACGTCCTCGCCGAGCTTGCGATTTGCAAGCTCTTTGCTTTCGCTCATGGTTTTCCTCCCATGCGACCTGTCCAAGGTCGGCCGCCCGCCATCATTCGCTAAATTGATTTCCGATACTAGTGGAGTTCTGGCCAGAACTCCTTATTCGCCTCGATGAGATCGTCAAGGATCTTCTTTGCAACGGAGGCAGAGGGGACCGTCTTCGAAAGCGTCAGCGCCTGCCAAAGCTCCTGATAGGAATGGTCGACCCAAGCAGACACTGCAAGCTTTTCGACCGAGACCTGTTCCTCCATAAGTCCTTTCTGGAATTGCGGAATCTCACCTTGGCAAATTTTCTCGTAGCCGTCGCTGCCGACGATGCAGGGGATCTCGACCATAGCCGTTGGGTCAAAATTGGACACAGCCCCGTCGTTGGGAACAATCAGCGAGAAACGTTCACGGGTGTTCTCTGCCAAAGCGCGAGCGAGATCGACAATGTACTCAGCGTGGGTATCCGGCTTAAGGCCGAAACCCTCAGACGTGCCCTTTTCGATAATCTGGCGGGCGGTGCCGAAGACGCGTTTCTCGCGACCCTCACGGACCTCGTCGGTGCGGGTGTGGTTGGGGTCGGTGTGCTCAACCACATAGTCCGGGAAGAGATAGTACTTGAGGTAGGTGTTCGGGATGGTATTTGGATCGAGCGCGTAAACATCCTTAGCTTTACGGAACGTCTGGTCCCAAGACGCATCGACGAATTCAAGGCCGGAATCCTCGCCGGCATAACCGTTTTTAGCCATTTGGGCCTTGATAGTGGGCATAAGGTCATTGCCAGCACGGTCGTGAATCTTTGTCCACCAGCCAAAGTGGTTGAGGCCGTAGTAGCCGACGACGAGGTCGTTGTGGTCCTTGAGACCACACATCTGAGCCATGATATCCATCAGTGCTATTGGCATGTCGCAGATGTTGATGATCTTTGAATCCGGGCGAAGACGACGTGTCGCCTCGGCAACGATCGCCGCGGGGTTGGAGTAGTTGAGCATCCATGCGTCAGGACTGTATTTCTCCATGTAGTCAAGGATCTCGAGTACGCCGCCAATGGAGCGCAAGCCATAGGCAATGCCACCAGGACCGCAGGTCTCTTGGCCAAGAACGCCATAGCGCAGGGGAATCTTCTCGTCCTTATCTCGCATAGCGTACTTGCCAACGCGAATCTGGGCAAGTACAAAGTCGATGCCTGTGAAGGCCTCCTCAGGGTCGGTCGTATAGCTGAAGGTTACCTCTGGAGCATTCTCCCTGATGTAGATGGCACATGCCTTGGCAATTGTCCCCTGACGCTCGGCATCGTTGTCATAGAGCGTAATCCTATTGATGGGGAACACATCACGCTTCGCGAGAAGTGTCAGAACAACGCCCGGCGTATAAGTGCTTCCGCCTCCCGCGATAGTAACCGCATAGCTCTGTTTTGCCATTGCAATCCTCCTGTCTAGACATGTAATTGACGACTTGAATTATAGCCACATGATTTGCTATCTGTCTAGACATGTTAAGCACACGGGTGAACGGTTGATTTATGGCGGTAAGCGGCAACTTTAAGTGTCTCCACTTCCTATAATTGGTAGAAACAGACTATCGCGCCGATTTGACGCATTCCGTACCGCCTCTATAAGGAGAGCATTTTGGCAAGGATCCTGTACAGTGAAATTTACCGCAGCCTTCGAGAGCGGATTATCGAAGGCAAGCATCCCGTGGGATCGCTCCTTCCTTCTGAACAAAATCTGTCCAAAGAGTTCTCCTGTTCTCGAATGACGGTGCGCAAGGCCATCTCACTTCTCGCAAATGAAGGTCTAGTTCAGTCCATTAAAGGCAAGGGAGTCCTCGTAATCGAGACGTCACTTGCAGGCACCAGCAAAGAAGGCGCATTCACCGTAAGCGACCTTTCTTCGTTCAGCGAATCGGCACACGCGATCGGAGCAATTCCAACGTCAAAAATCGTCTATTTCGAACACGTAAGCACCAATAAGTGTCTAGCTCAATTGACGGGATTTCCCGAAGGAGAAGACCTTACGCATTTGAAGCTCGTCCGCATGCTCGACGATAAACCGGTCGCTGTCGACCGCCACTACTTCCTAACTTCTTCCGTCCCCGGCCTAAACGAGCAGAATGCTACCCTGTCGCTCTTCCATTACATCGAGGATGAGCTAGGGCTCACCATTGCCGTGAGCAAACGAACGATAACACTCGCCCAGCCTGACGCCGAGGACTGCCGGTTGCTTGACGTCGATTCTTCTTCGTATCTGGCTGTCATAACCAGCCAGACATTCGACTCAACCGGAACTCAATTTGAGTATGTCGAGGCGCGTTATATTCCGAGCATCTTCCATTTTCACGACACGGCAACGCGCACACCCCTGCCCTAACAAACGGCACGAACGGGC
>CABMPS010000015.1 GCA_902388545.1 uncultured Collinsella sp. | reverse complement strand
GGATGCGGCGCGGACGGCCTCTGACGGGCGAGCATGCGACAGTGGTTGCCCTGCTGGGCGGCAATAAGCTCGAATCGAGCACGAGCGATTCTTGTCCGGGCGAAGCGTTACAACTGGATTTGTTCTGTTGCCGACTGATCTTGAAGCATGTTGGAAGAAACGAAATTATAATTATTTATTTGTCTGTATCTATCGAAATGGAGACCGAGCGCGTGGAAAACGAGAGGAACATAACGGCAGTTGACCTTTTCGCCGGCTGCGGCGGAATGTCCCTCGGCTTCGAAAAGGCTGGCGTCAATGTTGTGGCTGCCTACGACAATTGGGACGCTGCCATTGATGTCTATCGCGCTAACTTCCAGCATCCTGTTTTCAAAAGGGATCTCTCCGACGTTTCCGTATCCGAGGAAGTTGCCGGCTTCGCTCCGGATATCATCATCGGCGGGCCTCCTTGTCAGGATTTCTCGCAGGCCGGCAAGAGATCCGAGGATGGTGGGCGCGCAATCCTCTCTGTTAGATATGCCGAGATCATCGCGAGGTGCAAGCCTCGCTTCATCGTTATGGAGAACGTCCCACGCGTTCGAACGAGCAAATCCATGGAAGCGATTCGGGCCACCCTCAAAGCGCAGGGTTATGGCTTGAGTGGGCGAGTGATGGATGCAAGCCTGTGCGGGGTCCCCCAAGCTCGCAAGAGATACTTCTTGATCGGATGCCTTGGGGCGCCCGACGGGTTCCTCGACCCATATCTTGAGAAGGGCCTTTCTGACCATCAGATGACAATTCGTGAGTATCTCGGTAACGAGCTTGGAATTGATTACTACTTCAGAATTCCGCGAAGCTACACGAGGCGGGCCATCTTCAGCATCGACGAGCCCTCGGTCACTATTCGTGGTGTGGACAGGCCGATACCGCCGAACTACAAGCTTCACCCCAACGACGCGGCGGACCTCAGTCAAGCCCGGTGCTTGACTCCAAAGGAACGCAGTAGGATCCAGACTTTCCCGGAGTCTTTCAAGTTCTTTGGGAGTAAGACGGATATCAACCAGATGGTGGGCAACGCCGTACCGGTAAACCTTGCCACCTACGTTGCACGAGCGCTACTAGAGTACAGGAGGGATGTGAGCGATGGACTGCGTTGATCTTTTCTCGGGATGCGGCGGTATGTCGCTCGGATTCCAGAATGCGGGCTTCAACATAAAGGCGGCGTTTGATAACTGGCAGGCGGCTGTCGACATCTATTCGGCAAACTTCGACCACCCGGCATTCAAATACGATCTTTACGATGCGGAAGCGGTCCCGAAAATTGAAGAGTATTCGCCGTCGATGATAATCGGTGGCCCCCCTTGCCAGGACTTCTCCATTGCGGGCGCCAGACAGCGCGGCAAAAGGGCCAATCTCACCATCCGATATGCTGAGATAGTTCGGGACGTCAGACCCGAGTGGTTCGTCATGGAGAATGTTTACAATATCGAGCGGATGGACGTCCTGCCCGAGGCGCTGGAAATATTCCGCAATGCTGGATACGGTCTCACGAGGCGCGTCCTCAACGCCAGTCTATGTGGTGTGCCTCAGATTCGCAGGCGCTTTATCCTTGTCGGTCATCTTGGTGATAAAGATGACTTTCTCGGCGAACTCTTGGATTCAAGGCTGAGCGACAAGCAGATGACCGTCAGGGATTACCTTGGCGATTCGCTCGGCACGCAATACTTCTACATGCATCCACGCAACTTCCAGCGTAGGGGCGTCTTCACGATTGACGAGCCAGCGGTAACGGTACGAGGCACCAACCGTCCGATACCGCCAGCATATAAGAGGCATCATGCCGACAAGGCTGATATTTCTGAAGGTGTGAGAGCCTTAACATACAAGGAGCGCAGCTATCTGCAAACCTTCCCCGAAGAGTTTGAGTTTGTCGGGTCCAAGACAGACATTGAGCAGGCGATTGGCAATGCCGTGCCAGTTAAGCTTGCTGAGTACGTTGCTAGATGCATAGCTGACTATGCAGCAGATTAATTGTGGTGGTTGCCATGTCCTTTGTCGATGAATGGAATTTGAGCTATCCCATTCCGAATTCTATATATAGCGAGAATACGCTATCCGTTCGCGGGAGAACAGTTGGACAAGGTGGTGCTGGACAGTACGAACTCAAAGGTTCAGGCTCTCTTGCAAACGGGGATACGCTGACTGCAGTTGACATTATCGGACACGCAATCATCTTGGAAGTAGTCGTACCCTCTACTGGGCAAGTTGTCTCCCTTGGCACGCGTTATCCCGTTGCAAAAAAAGGCGGAAAAGTACGTGTGCAAATACAAGGAGACGGGGCAAAGCGTCCAAATGTCGGCAACTTGTTTGCCGCACTGCTGTTGTTGCCAGTGACGGGCAAAGTAAACGATTCATCGCCGTTGCAAGAGGACGGTTTTGCGGAAAGGACATTCTGGATGGATGCAGCCGAAGTAAAGCCTGTGGGCGTCTCCGAAGATGCATATATCTTGGAGCTAACGAAACTCTTCTTCGCCACTGGAAGCAGATACAAAGACGGGCAGTTTTCGGGTGCGATAGATTACGACTACAAGTCGAGAATTGACGATCTTATTGCCCTTTGCAATCGCGGATGCAAGATGAGGGCTGGTAGCCTGACCACGGCATTCAAGTATTTCGCTGACGTTTACGCAGGGAAACTTGAGTTTGATTACAGCGTGGCTGAGTTCATGCGAAACCTCATAGCGAGCCAATTGATTGCCGAAGAGGGCATCGACTACGAACAAGGCGATGACGTGCTGCCCGCAATGCATCAACTAATCGACCTTGCTGCAAAGAATTCATCGAAAGCATCAAGCAGAGAGAAGAGGACTTTTCAGCTAAACAACCTTCCAGCTGAATTTAAAACCGACTTCTCCAGGCGCTACATCACGTCACTACTGGCAAAGCCCTTTGTCATCCTTGCTGGCAACAGCGGAACAGGCAAGACGCGGATTTCCAAGCGTTTTGCAAAGTACCTTGAGGTCTTGGATGAAGACGGGGAGCCAAACTGGTTGCTCGTCCCGGTCGGTGCCGACTGGACCGACAACACCAAGGTGCTGGGCTTCTTCAACCCGATTGCAGACGGCGGCAAAGGCGCGTACGAAGAGACCGGCATACTGAGACTCATCGAACGGGCCAACGCTAACCCCGAGGTTCCGTATTTCCTCATCCTCGACGAGATGAACCTGAGCCATGTCGAGCGGTATTTCTCAGACTTCCTCAGCCACATGGAGACCATCGGCGAGGATAACCTCATCGTGCTTGATGGGTACGGCGATGGCGGTGCTGACAGGCTGCCCTATCCGCAGAACCTGTTCGTTGTCGGCACCGTGAACATCGATGAGACCACTTACATGTTTAGCCCCAAGGTGCTCGACAGGGCAAACGTCATAGAGTTCAAGCCGTCGAAGGCCGAAGTCCTCGCAGGGTTCAAAGCCATCGAGGATGCGCCGGACGTTGCCGTCGCAGCTTCCGGCGTCCCCCAGGCTTTTCTGCGTCTCGCCAAGGACATATGGGAGGGAGCCAATTACATCAGCGAAGATGATGCTAACGCCATCTTCGAGAAGTTCGGCAAGCTGTATGAAGAGCTGGAGAAATGCGGCTATGAGTTTGCCTTCCGCACCGTGCGCGAAGTGCGAATGTACGTTAATGCCGCGCACGAGCTTGACGGCGAGAACTACGAACTCGAGCGTTCTGTCGATGAGCAGATTGTCCAGAAGGTGCTGCCGAAGCTCCATGGTAACAAGCGTGAGATCGGCAATCTGCTTAAAAGCCTGAAAGACATATGCGATGGCGAGCTGAGCTCCGTTAAGATAAGCCAGATGGCAGCGAAACTCGATAACGTGCAGTATGCGAGCTTCATCTAGCCTATGGACGGCAGCATCGGCGCAATCCGCTTTGCAGCGGATGGAAGAACAATAGCCAGGCTCTACCAGAGCGGTGCGCATGACCGAGTCGATTGGGACGAGGAACAGCAGACCGGGCTAACCGGGCTGACGTGTTTCGGTCTCAAGCCGGAAGCATCCCAGAATGGCGCTGGTTCAACACCAGCCTTCGCCGTCAAGGACGGTCTTGACGGGAGTCCCACGCTTCGAATCAACGAAACCACATGTTATGTGCTCGAATACGAGCGGACCCCTGATGGTGGCCTGCATCCTCGCGCCTCGTTCCAAAACGAAGGCAAGAATATCAGGTGCGACAGAAACGGCAATAGTGTCACCTTCCAGTTCGTGAACTATCTCGGGCGTTCGAGGATTCGATTCGGCGAGGAAGCTGATGCGCCGATGCTACAGTTCGAAGTCGTCCCGCTCAAGATTGGCTATGAAGACGATTACATCGAGCTCACCGAGGAGCTTGCCGCAAGGTGCGCTGCGCTGCTCCTTGACTACTCGGGCTCCACGTCGAACGTTTACAAGCAAGCCGACGAGAATCGCGAGACGCTGCTTGAGCAGTTCGTCTTCCTGCGGCAGTTCTGCTACGAACCGAACCTCCAAGCCCTCTTCGAGGCGATAAAGAGGAACCCTGATAGGACGCTGGATCACGAGGACGAGCTGCGGTCGGTTGGGGCTGGCATGCCGTCCCGGAGGTTTTATACGAACCCCTTCTCGAACAGCCGGATGTGGACGCGCTTGAACTGCGGCGGCGATGCGGGAGGCGTCTACCTCCCCCAGATGGTCAGCGTCACGCGCAAGTACGACCTGCTCGACACGCCCGCCAATCGGTTTGTGAAATTTGCCCTGCATGAGATTGACCGGATCTGCACCTCTCTGATGACTGTCCTGGATGCCGAGAAGGGCGATACTCGGCAGACGGAGTGTTATCGCGAAGCCGCCGCGCTGCACGCCATGCTGGATACGATACTCAGCGACGCCTTCTTCGACGATGTCGGCACCCTGCAGATGATGCCTCAGAACAACCAGGTGTTGCAGAAGCGCGAGGGATACTCGCAGATCTTCTTCGCATATTCCATGCTCGATATGGCGCTGCAGCTCGACTGGAAGGGCAAGGATGACATCTACGAGGGCGAATCGAAGAATGTGGCCCTCCTCTACGAGTACTGGATCTTCTTTGAGCTGTACGACATCGTAAGGGGGATCGAGGGGTGCGAGCCGATAAGCACCGATGACCACCCATTTATCGGGACGAATCCCGACGGTGGGCTGTCAATATCCCTCAAGCAGGGCGTACGCTCCTGCCAGTCATTCCAGATTGCGCAGTGCGGCGCGAAGGTAAACCTCTACTACAACCGCACCTTCTCGCCCCGTGACTTTCATGCCACTCGTTACGAGGGTTCGTACTCGAGACCGTTCAGACCCGACTACACGCTCGCGATATTCCCGGATGCTTATACAAACGAGCGAGCCGCAGTGCAAGATGGAGCTGTTGCATTCGTCCACTTCGACGCCAAGTACCGCATCACCGACTTGACGGGGCTTGTCGGCAAGGATGTGGGCACCGAGGAGGCAGAGCGCGAGGAACTTAACGAGGAGAAGGCGGCCTCCACCACGAACACCTACAAGCGCGGTGACCTGCTGAAGATGCACACGTACAACGACGCGATACGGCGCACGGTTGGCAGCTACGTGCTTTATCCGGGGTCGGGCGAAACGGGCGAGAAGGGCCAATTCCGGCTCTTCGAGGAGATTTTGCCGGGTGTCGGCGCTTTCGCCATGAAGCCGAGCATCAGCAGGACGGCAGAGAATGCGTTGCGCGATTTCATAGAGAAGGTCATCGGCGAGAACACGGCAAGCAATACGCGGCTGAACCGGCTGAGCTACTTCACCGAAATGGTTGTGGCTGAGCCTCCAAGCGCGGGCAAGACGGATAGCGACTCCTACGGGCATGGTGGCGAATCGTTCGTGATTGGCTACATTCGAGGGGACTCTCCCGATGACTACTATCACTTTCTCGAAAGCAGCGGCAGGCTCCGCAAGGGCGGGCGCTTTCTCTTCTACTTCTATGCCATTAAGGACGGGCATGTCTACTCGCACCATAAGGATCTCTTCCGCACGTCGTGGTTCCGCTTCTATCGGAACGCCATAAGCCAGACGAACACCTACGAGATCGAGCCTGTGGCGTGTCGCATAACCTCGAATGAGCTGGTTTCGAGGGACGAGCTGGCCGACCGCCTGGCCGACCTTGGCTACGTGCGGGATCGTGGGAATCAGGGTGCCGACTTCTACTATGTCCTGTCCGTGCGGGTGGAAGATGACGCGGCAGAACCCTTAAGCCTGGGGCGCAGGGCGGTGGATGAACAGAACGGCAACGATGCGTTCAGCCCCCACTCGCCAAAGATTGTTGGGTGATCATCTGGTCATTTTCAGAGTAGCGGTAACACCTACGGGCGCGCGAGGGGCAACGCATGAGGCCAATCGTCTACAACGGGGTTGACCTGTCGGGCGTGTGCTCTGCCGAGGTCATCGAGAAAGTTGCCCTGCCCGTGGAGGCGGAGACCCTGGCGGTGCCGAGGCGTGCCGGCGCACTGCTGGTGGCGGGGCGGCTGTCCCCCAGGCTAGTGCGGGCGCGGCTGTTCATGGACACCCGCCCGCGCCTTCAGGACGATGTTCGGCGACAGGGACGACGCAGCGGCGCTGCCACGTCGCGCAGGTAGCGGAGGAGGGTTGCTCCCAATGGTCCGCGGCCCGGTGCCACCCCGTGACCGGCGGCTTCGCTCGAAGCCGCTACATCAGGCTCGTTCCCGCTTTTCCGGGTCATATCCCTTCGTATACACGGTAAAGCTAAGGCTATCTATCGTGCCGGTGCTGTAGACGCATGCGTCGGGCGCGTTCCGTGTGCCTTGGGCGGTCGGGTCGGTCGAGACACAATCGTCCCTATCTATTCCAAGCAATGGAATGGGCTTTGCCACCTGGTCGGCGCTATTAATTTGCGCAATGATCTCCAACAACTCGTATAACTTGATAAGCCATGAGCTGTATGGGTGCTCGCCGGGTCCCTTGTGCTTCAGCGTGCACTTTGATTGCGGGCTTTCGGCGAGCTGGCTCAAGCGTTCAAAAAGCGCCGGGTACTCGGCTTCGGGAAACTCGACTTGTACATACTGTATGCCATTGAGGATGAATCCGTACCACAGTACGGGGTATGGAAAACCGTTCCTATCTGGTCGCCTGATTTTTGTCCTGCAATTGGGCTGGTTGACGATAGACAGCCATGCCGCATAGAGCTCGTCGGAAATTAGGTCGCTCGCTTGGTATGTTGGGCCAAGACCATCGAGAATAAAATTGCCAAGGCTGTCAAAATAGTGGGCACAATCCGTTAAACCCTTTTCGTATGCCGTGTCGGCTTTTCTCCGTATATTGAGTGCGACGTCGCGGGGTGATTTGCGACCAAGATGTTTTTTGGCGTTGTGCCGCGGGTTGCAATAGAGCTTGGTCGCCGCGTTATATCGATCGCAGTACTTGCTGTTAGGGCCGGTCGGAAAAAAGAGCGAACCACAGGTTTGGCATGTTATCGGCATAATGCCGCACAGCAGCAGCTCGTGGAGGATGCGGGCATAAAGGCTTGCAAAGGAACATTCCTCTTCGGTGAAGTAAAGCTCTCCTGCCTTTGCAATAACAGCTTGAAGCCTTACGAGCCTATTGAGGTTTTCCTGGTCGTTAAGCTCTGCATACGTATGGAAGTCTCCATTTGCGTAGATTTGGTTCTCGCGCATAGCCTCGAGATAGTTCTTGCGAAACGCCTGCATAAAGGGGGCGCTATTCATGCGTTTTATATCGCTCAAATGTTCTTCGAGCTTTTGAGCCGTTTCGTTTCCGGGCAAGTGCTTTTTGACTGCGTATACAAAAGCTTCGCCAAAGCGGATGATTGCTGGCAGCTGCTCATCGAATAATCGGAATTGTCGCGGGTCGCTTGTTTTGATGGCGGCTGGGAAAAACTCTTCGTTTTGCGCGAGCAGGCTAGGTGCCTCGGTGTTTTTAAGCAGCGGGGTAAGCTCCAGACATTCCTGATAAAAAACAATGAGAAGCGCTCGAAAGAGATCGATATTGGTGCAGACGCAAGCTGTTTCTATCTGAGATTTCGCCTTGGGAAAGTTGCGTATAGGATTGTCGCGGTCATACGGCACTGGTGCTGTTAGATCAGTCTCGCCGTTGGTAGCGTTAATGCTCATGTCGTTCGACTCGAGCTGGAGATAGGAGCTGAAGAGGGACGCCATTTCTTGCTTGTTGAGTTGGTCCGATGTTGTAATCACCGCGCGGTACAGGCGGTTGATCTCGTCGCACTCAATAGCGTTGTTGTACATCCAGCAGCTGTAATAGCGATAGTCGGGAATCGCCGTGATGTTCATGACACACTGTCTACAGACATTTTCAAGGAGATATCTGGCCATGCCGGAAATCTCTCCGTGTGCATGGCTTGTAATGGCTTCGTCGAATATCGGAGCAAAGAAATCGAGGTCGCGTTCCTTTTGTTTTTGAAGGTTGATAGCGATTTCAGCTTCGTTCAATTCTGCTTGGGTGGGCTCTTGGTCGGGATCGTCTGGATCGAGCCAGTCGTCATGGTCTGGCTCGGATGCGGAGTCTATCGAGGTGTGTTGCACATGGTGAGGAGCGGCAGGGGGCTGTCGAATGGCGTTCTGCAAATCGATATAAAAGCGAAGTTCTGCTCGCTCACGAAAGTGGTTCCCAATCTCGTTGAAAAGCGAGCTTAAGTCGACGCGTAATAGATCGTTGGCTATGGAGACGAGACTCCATGCGCTTGCATTGCCGGATGTGCTTCCGTCACCGGCGCAATCAATCTCTGGCGTCCTGTTAAGAAGAAGCATACGGGGATTGACGGGGGAGCGAAGAAAGCCAGCCTCAAAACCCCAGCTAAATGGTTCTTTTTCGGACTCAAGCATCGATGCTCCAAACAGCCAAAATTTAAAACGCGATAAAAGTCATATTACGCGGCTGTTCGCGGCTGTTCAATGGAGTCAAGCGAAAAGGCTTAAAACCAGGGAGGCCGTTATGCCCGATTGCATCAAGCTCAACGAAGGAAACATCGATGTGTGCGAGCGCGAGGTTATCGCTCTTCGCGAGATTATCGCCGCCGCCATGGGTCGCTTGCATCAGATGCGCAAGCAGTGCGAGCGAGGCTACGCGTCTTCGGAGGATTTCGAGAATGCGTTGGATGTTTACGGAGTGATCCGTGGGCGAGTCGATGAGCTTGACCAGCTTGGTTTCGAGTTTAGATGGTCGTCAGTCCCCGATGCAGGGATCGATGAGTGCGTCGGGCTCGAATGGATTGAGGACGACAACTCTCCACGTGGACGCGGTTTCGATATCGCTTGTTAATGTGTCCGCACGACTTGGTATCAATGTGGGCGAACAATCTCTAATCGGAGCCGACTAGAGGCTGCATCCTAGTTGCCGGCGTTTCCGGTTTGATCTCTGTTGAAAGGAAAATCGTGAACACTTCTATCCAAATTCCATCCAGCGCCGTTGAGACCGCGCCCCGCACCGCCAAGGGCGAGGTCGTCAAGCTCGTGCAGGGCGCGCCGCTTATTGCCGCCGCCGCGATTGCCGTTGTCGGCATCGCCTCCGTCGCCGCCCCGTTTTGCGTTTGGAAGGGCGAGGTCGCGCTGTTCCTGAACGAGTCGTTCCACACCAACTGCTCAGTTTCTGCGATCGCGGAGTACGCGTCGGCGGCGCCCGGGTCCGATTGGGCGTCGCTGCTCGTGGCTGCGCTCATCGCGGCGTACCCCGCCTACCATGCCGCCTGGCGCGTTCGCGAGGGACTTGGACTCATCTGCGAGGCTCCGGTTTTCAGCAAGCGCGTGTCGCGCCTTCTCGCCGCGGTGAGCGCCTGCCTGCTGCTGGCGATGCCGTTCATGGGCTATGGGACGAGTTGGCTCATCAACGGCAGCGCGATGGGTGACCAGGGCCTTGTTGAGTCGGGGCACAATGCATGGGCCGTTTCCATCATGATCATGCTGGGCTGCGCCCTGATGTGCCTGTTCAAGTGGTTCCTTGCCAAGGGCCCTGGCCGTAATTTCGGCAGCGGCTTTGCCGTCGAGCTTGTCCGCCTCGCCGACGTCCTGCTGAAGCGCGCGAGCTCGAACCTGGTGTTGTGCTACGTGGCCGAGCTGCTTGCCTGCCTGCTGGCGCTGGCCTTCATTGCCGTGGCCTATGTCGTCGTGAGCGTGGCCATCGCGCTTGCGTTCGCAGCCGTAGCCTTGGTGGTGTGCCTTGCCGGGGTTCCCATTATCCTTGCTGCCTCGTGGCGTAGGTAGCGGGGCGACCATGCGAGTTCTTATCGCGGCGTGAGAAAAACTTGCAGAAATCGCAAGCTCTTGTCACGCGATGAGAAAAACTTGCAGATTGGCGCGAGGGCGACAACTTTCCGCGCGAGCGCGGTTTCGATATCGCTTGTTAATGTGTCCGTACGGCAGCATAAGCTAACAAACCAATATGAGTGATTGGAGACAAAATGTATCCGGACTATGAGTGCAACAACAATCCCATGAGCATTACGGATGAGGACGGTCCGTTCCTGGTCATGGAGGCGGAGCTGTTTTACAACGATGAGCTGAACGATGAGTTCAAGAAGAGCAGGGCGCGCCATTACTATTCTTGCGCAAGTGCTGCTACGGCACTTTTTTACTGCAAATCGCTTGCAGACAAGGACGACAATCCCTGGTATGTAAGCTGGGAAAAGGCGGTCGAGCAGTATCCGCTGGAGAAGTGCGAGAGCGCAACGATGCTCTATTGGGTTGAGCCGACCGATCCTTTAACGGCCCTCGATGCCCGCTACCCCCAATACGACCTTGAGCCATATGTAAGTAAGGCCATCCGCGTCGCCAGCTCATATTTGCTGGAGCTCCACGATAGTGCGTATTCGATTGATCAGTTGGATGTTGAGGATGTTGACAACCTGCTCACTGCTGCCTGGTTTTTGATCCAGAAACTCCAGGAGGGCGGGTGCATGCATGATCCAGAAGCCCTGGATAAGATTGAAGACGCTACGTATGACGCCTATTCAGCGGTCAGGAAATTGATTGAGGACGAAGAAGCGGCCAGGGCCAGTTCGAAGTCTGATGAGAATCTCTAGCCGCTGCATTGAACGGCGCGCCTGATCGGTAGGCTGTCGGAAAAGACCGGACAGCCTACCGACCCTAGTTGCTACATTGTTTCCTTACTCGCGGCGTAATGTTCCGCCTGCTTAAGGGCGTCCTCGTAGGCGCGCTGTTTTGCTTCGTACTCTTGGGCATAGCGCTCCTGTTCCGCTTGCCCGGGAACAGGCACGGTCATGCTTCGGGGGTCTTTGGGAGATAACTGTGCAAGCGAGTCTCCGTGCGAGGTGTCCCTGATGCGTGTCGCCCTTGTAGTGATTGACGCTGAAGAACGCGAGGTATTGGAGTGCGATCTTAAGAAGTTGCTCGCTTCGTGCGAGTAATCGCCGACTGTCTCTCTTTCCTTTCTTTCTTTTTTCAGGCGGCATGGACGCCGCCACCTCAACCGCCCTGCGTGAGTTTTTGTCCGCACGGGATGGTATTCAACACATGCAACAACTAAATCGGAGGTTTGACCATGGCTACGTGGGAGCTGAACTGCCAATCGAATCCGTCGTCTGCGGGCGACAAGGAGCTTGCTCCCTATCTTGCGCGCCAAAAGGCGATGCGCGAGTTTTTTGAGCGTGCGCTGTTTGCCCCCAAGGACCAGGACAACAACGGCCTGTACTTTTTGGGCGCCACGACGGGCTCGGGTAAAAACTACACGGCCGAGCAGGTCACGGCCGATCTAATTGCCGGCGGCTGGGATGAGTCGGGGTGTTTTAACAAATGCCCCGGCCGCCGTACCTTGGTGTTTGTGGTGCCGGGCAAGGACAACCGCGACAACTATGTTGCAAACGTGCGCCAACTGCTGGTTGATCAGGGTATGGATTCCAAAGATGCGGCGCGCATGGTGTTCGATCTTCCGCGCGCGGGCGAGAACATCCTGCATTGGATCGAGGCCACCCGCGGCAAGGGTGCCGTGGGTGTGCGCAAAATTCCGTGTCCCATCGAAGCAGATGACGAGCACTCTTATCGCGTCATTAAGCGGGCATGGCGTAACGCTATGGAGGTCGCCGATGACCTTTTGGGCATCCTTGACACAAGGAGACGCCTGGGAAGTGTTGTCGATCGTCTGACCCCCAGCCTGCGGGACAAGCTGTCGTTAGCTGATGCGAGCCTGCGTTGGGCAGTGAGTTGCGAGCTTAAAAACATCACGCGTGGCATGGAGATAATCCCTCAGATTTGGCCATCTGCGCTACTCAACGACGAGAGCATGCCGCATGTGATTGCGTGCACGCCTCAAAAGCTCGTCAACACAATTGATACGGTGACCGGTGCGAGAGTTGTGCTTTTTAATGCGTCAGCCGCCGAGAAGAGCATGTTTATCTTTGACGAAATCGATCATATGAAGTCCGATATGCTGTCGACGCTGACGGACGACCCCGTGACGTTTCAGCCGGATGAGGTGCTGCGCATCCTTGATCGTCATTTTAACGGCGGCGTGGTGGACCCCTTGCTGCTAGGAAATCGAGACCAATGGATGGCGGTCTACACGCACGCTTCCACGTCGGGTGATCACAAGGGGTCGAATGCCGAGAGGAACAGGGTTTCGCGAGCGAGCGTAAAGGGAGCTGCCGAAGAAATCGCAAAGGATGCCGAGAATATTCAAAAGGCGCTTGCCTCTTGCATTAAGGAGATGAAGCTACGTCTGCCTTTTGCGCTGTCTGATGAGGCGAAAGAAGGGCAACTCTTCGGTCGACATCTGTTTGGCAGTGACGATATCTCGGTGGACGACAACTCGATAAACCCGTTGCGTTACAAGCTCAATAAGAACGGTACCCACAATATGATTACGGCTCATGGGGCGAATGGACAGCCAACAGTCAACAAGGCGGTGCGCCGAGCTCGCGGTATCGTCAGGATGGTGGTGGGTCATCTCGGCCGCTGCGCTGCGCTTATGGACAGCCTGTATTACGGCAGCATTTCGTACAAAGACGATCTTTCGCGCAAGAACATCATCGATGCGCTGGGCATTAGGAACGATCAGACCAACGAGAAGTATTTTTGGGATTCGTTGATGATGGCGCTGTTCTTTAAGAACCGTAAGAACGACGATATTGATGCAGCCGATGACTCGATGTATGCGCGCGGCGTCGGCTACCTGGTGATGGAAACCACGCTCGACCACATGTTTACCACGCACCTAACCAGCCATGGCATTGAGCGCATGCCCGAGGCGTACTTGGCCTCCATTGCTGCCAATGCACCCTGCGTGTGCATGAGCGCAACTTGGAGCGCATCGACCGTAAAGAACTTTAACCTGGATTACCTCGATGAGGTTCACGGCGTGGTCCGCAAGGATACGTGGATTGGCGAGCTCAACCAAGAGATCGTGCGACAGACCAAGCTGTTTAACAAGCAGGCGGCAAAGACGTACGACGTTGACGTTGCTTGGGTTGACGAAGACAAGAATCTTGCCGGTATGGCTGCGTTGGCCGGCGGCGCCTTTGGTGGGGCCATCGTATCGCCCGACGAGACGTACGAGCGCGTGATGGAGTTCTTTGACCAGGTCGGCGTAAGTGAAGGGCTTGCGGTGCGTCTGCGTTTAAAGATCGCCGACAGGGTGGGCACAAGCGACGTCAAGAGCATCGAGTTTGAATTGAAGCGTCTAAGCAAGACACTCGTTGCCGTGAGCACCTGGGCACGTGGCGTTGCACGCAACGAGCATCAGGCAGGAGCCATCTTTACGACGCGCCACATGGGAAACCATGGCGACTTTAATAGCTTGGCGCTGGACCTTGCCCGAGAAATCGTTGCCGAGCTGGTGATTCGGAACGTTAAGTGCCCCGAGGCGTCGTACGAGGAGTCGCTCAAGGAGGCCAAGGGTATGGTGCCGTGCTTTAACGCTGCAGAATGGGATATCGGTTGGGGTGACGCTCAAAACCGTCTCGAGATGGGCCGGCCAACCCTTATGCTCATCAATTTGTCGGCCGGTGGCTTTTCCAAGAATCTTAAATACAAGGTACCGGAAAGTTTGTGTCGCACGGTACGACAGGTTGATTGCGGCTTCGAGGATGCCGACCGCCGTCCCAAGATGGACCTGGACTTTCTGTACATTGAGTCGCCTACGAGCCGTCTGACGTCGGAAGTCGAGATTAGCTCGGCGACGTTTGTTCAGCAGGCGTTGACAGGTGTGGTTGAACAGGAAGAGCTGGTGGCGCGCGGAGAGGTCCCGTTTACCGAAAAGCGTCATAACGTACGGCTGCTGCTGTCTGGCACCAAACGGAATCTGCCGGTTCGCAATACCCTCTCTTATCAGGTCGAAGGTGCTCGCATTGTGGCGCAGGCCGTGGGCCGCCTGATGCGCACGAGCGTAAAGATGCCGCACGTGCAGGTAATGCTCGACCGCAAAATCGCCGGCGATTGCGACTTTTCGTTCCTGCACGATTTGCCGATGGGCTACGAGCTGGAGCAGGTTGTTGGCGCCTGTGCGGCTGTCAACAACCACATGGCAGACAAGAAGCAGCACGCTGCTAACAAACAGCAGAACCTTGCTGCCTTTAGGAACAACCTGGCAAAAGAGAAGCACGAAAAGCTGGCATGGAAGGTTGCCTCCCTCGATGCGCGCGAGGAAGATCTTGCCGCCTTTGACGATGAACGCGACTTGTATCTGCATCATTTCTGCCTGCCGTGGGAAGAGCTTGCGAGCTATCCGGCGCGCCGAAGCACCGCGTTGCGTATGCCGTATGCCACGAGCGGTTATGCGTATGCAGAAGGCGGTGCGTGCAAGGTGCCGCACTTTGAGTTTCCTAACTACGATGGCGAGCCTGTCGAGCAGATTGCCGCCCGTCTGGAGGAGCGCTGTCGCTATAACGAGGGCTTAAAGGGCGCGAAGGTTCGCCAGGTAAGCCAGATGGCTGCTCGTGTGTCCGAGCTGCTCTCAATTCGCGAGGTGCGCGAGCGCTGGTCGCGCGACGGGGTGCCTCCGACGTTGCAGCCGGCGGCGACGGTGCACATGACGCCCTATATGTTCCAAGCGGTATACCTTGGAGAGCTGGGCGAGTCTGCCGGCAGGGCCATCTTTGAGGCGTATTACGACGGGTGTTATTCGCTTACTCGTGGTGATGCGGCCCATGCCGAGACAGGCGGCGATTTTGAGGTGCTCGATGCCGCCGGCAACAAGACCGGGGTGTGGATCGACTTTAAGCACTATCGTATCGGCGCCTATGAGGCCTACAGGCGCAACGGCGGCGATGCCACGGATGCCGAGCGCTTTAAGGCCAAGGCCCAAAAAGTTGGGGCGAAGCGCCTGTTGATCGTCAATGTTTTGGCCGATGAAGCGGCGCTGGAGCTCCGCCAAAAGACAATCGATGACGAGGGGATGGTGTTCTCCTTCCCGTATATGGCCGCTGACGGTGCAATCAGCCTGGAGATGATGGAGGCGATCGGCCGTGCAATCGAAGCATAGCCAGCCGTGTGGCCTGGGCGACATCGCCGTATCCGAGTTCGATTTGCAGCTCGATGCCGCTGCTGCCGAGGAGCGCTACTCGGTCTTTTGGTGCAATGTAGGCGATGCTGGCAAGCATGCCGTGGCGAACTTTATGGCCGATGTGTGCCAGACGGGCAAGGTCGTCGCGCTCACGCAGCTTGCCGATAACCGCGTCTTTCTCATGGTCAAGGCGGGCGCGCAGACGGGCGATCTTAATGCCTCGCTTTATCAGGAGCAGGTGGTTCCGATTAAAACTCATTGGGACGAGCTGGATGATTACGTAGCGTTGCGTCTGCTGTTTAACTCGTGCTCGCAGTTCGAGGGAATTGAGGACGAAGTTCCCAATGACACCGGGCACCTGTATGTCATTAGCGCCAAGGGTGCCCGCCGCGATGCTGTCGAAAGCGACGGAAGGGGACCTGCCAAGATCGAAACGGTTGAAATCGTTATCAACGAAGACTGCACCTTCGAACTCAAGATTCGAACGTTTACCAAGCGCCGGGTGCTTATCGGTCGTGCGGCAGGCGACGAGTTAGAACTCAAGAAGATCAACAGCCAGGTGGGTTACAGGCTGTCGCCTGTGGCTACGGTGGTGCTGGCCCACGGACAAAGTGACGAGTACATCCTGCGCCGCGCCAAGGGCGATAAGCCGTCCAAACGTCGCGACCTTACGTTTTCTGCCCAGGCGGAAAAAGTCGCCTATACCAAGAAGGGCATCCTGTACCGAGAGCTGCAGATTCTTGAGCGTCGGTACAGCGATTTTGCCCAGGTGTCGCTCAGAGAGTATCCGCGTAAGAGCTTCTACGAGGTTTTGAAAAGCGAGCAATATGACCGCGTGGTTGCGGAACGTTCGGTGGGGCAGCGGGTCGTGGTGTCGTTTGCGCGCAAAGGGCTTGCCGGGGTCGCGCGCAAACTCGCCGATCGACTCATCGATACCTCCTGGGATGTGCGCGCGTCGTATGACGGCGGAGTTGTTGATCCGTTGGCTTGGAATCTGGTTGTTGTGCCTAACGAGGTTGCCGAGAACGATGGCTATGCCCTGCACGCTGGGGTGGTGGAACAGCATGTGACGCCGGATGTGTGCGAGCCGCTGTTTAAGGCGGCGTCGAATGCAAAGGTGCGCGGCGCACAGGAGGGGATCCTGGGGGCCATGCTCAAAGAGCTGCTGGTTAAGCAAGATGTTGCCGACGGACGGGTGAGGGCGTTTGACCTTGGCTCTTTTGGCGTTGGGTCGGTGACGGTCTGCGGCGTGGCCAATGTTGCGCGCAGGGAGAAGGATAAGGTTGAGCTAGATGAGCGCCTTGCGACGTTGACGATCGGTGCGGACGGGGCCATGGACTACGCCTCACATCCGATCGAGGACGGTCCCGTGGACGAGATGGAGCTTGAGCTGCTGACGGCCGAGGGTAAGCTCGACAAGGACGCCTATATCTTTGACGTGCGGGCGGGCGGACGCGCTATGCTCGCACGCGTGCGGGATACGGGCTTGACGACCTTCTCTAGCGACTTCGTGAACTTGGTGCGCGATTACCAGCTTACGGGTAAGGCGGGTCGTAAGAAGGAGTTTTTCGAGAGTTACAACTCGCCCTATTACGGCATTGGAACGTTCGAACGCGCAGGGATGACCTGCTACTTTGTCGGCGTCAACAACGGCACCAAAGAGGATGTGGCAACGGCGATCCATGTACGCTCGATTGAGGTGCTCGAAGGTTATGATCTGTCCGAGCTGCTGGTTCAGCTGGTCAATGTGGGGCTTTCGCGCTACGGAGCTCCCTCCAGGTGGCCGATTCCGGTCAAGTATCTCAACGAGTGCGCTGCGCGTGAGGGCGCGGTGGGGGATGTCGGTGGCGGCAAGTGATTGTGTCGCGCAATTATCGCTCCTAGAACTTTTTGAAATTATGCTTGCATTGTAAAAGGGGAGAACATATACTGCAGCCATAGCACATCAGATGGGGTCTCAAAAAGAGACCAAGCAAATGAGTTTTCAGTTTATGTTAAGAGGTACTTGAGCATGACCAGCAGAATTTTCCCCCTTTACAACGACAATACCGACCATATCGATCTCAATACCATCTGCGGTTACAGTATTTGTTCTAAGGCCGAGAACTACATGTTTGCTCAAGATGATTCAGAGCTTAGCTCCGAAGATTATGAGTACATGAATGATATTGAGCGCGAGCGGGAGTATGAGCTCGGCATCCGCTGATGGATGTGGGCTTGTCTCCAACTCCTCCGATTTAATTACCCCGTTATCACCTCTTTTTAGCGGGGCAAGTTAGATCGACTATCTGTGTCAAACAACGGCTCACCGTGGGAAGGAATCGGCAATGAGCAAGAACATGAACAAGGACATGAACGGCAAGGCCTTGGGTAAGGCCAGGGCGGCTGGGCGCGTGGCGACGGTTGCTGCGGCGACGATTGCCATGACGGGCGGCTCGCTGCTGTCGCCTCTGACCGCGGCGGCGCACGGTGCGGATGGCATTGGCG
>CABMPS010000014.1 GCA_902388545.1 uncultured Collinsella sp. | reverse complement strand
GGATAACGCTGACGTTGCGGCCCGGTTTACCGGCGTAATTGTTTGATGCGAAAAGGGCGGAGGTGCATGCGTTTGCTGCATCTCCGCCCCTTGTTTGTTTGGATGCTGGGTTTTCCAGCTTAGCGTTTGAGTTCGCTAGAACCGTGAGACCTGGTGAGTGAGCAGACCCGTCGGAACCTGCGGCGCGCTGCCGCTGACCTGCGCGGCGGGGAACAGCACGGCTACAGCAAAGTTGAACGGCTCTTTGCCAGAGTAGGCGCCGGCAGCGCGGGCCTCGTCGGCCAGAATCTGCGATGCCCCAGCCAGTGCGGCGACATAGGCGGAGTCACCGGCGAACACCGGGTCGGGCGCCTGATCGAGCATGGCACGGATGGCGGCAACGGCGTCCTCGCGCTTGACCTCCCACACGCGATGTGTGACGCCCGCGGGATCGGTGACGGCGTAGAGCGATGCGCCCTCTTTGGCAGCGCTCAAAATGATATCCATGACGGGCGACGCCTCGTAGGCGAGCGACACGGGGCGCGGCTGCACCTTAAGCTCGGCGATCGCGCGCGCGGCGGCGAGTGCGTCGACGCTCTCGGCGGCAGCCTCGTCGCTACCCGTCAGTACGTTAACCGGGCAAATCGCCACGACACCCGTCACACGTCCCGGCTCGCCCGAGCATTCGTACACGTAATACGCCGCACCCGGGTCCTTGAGCATCAGACCATCGGCAATGGATCCACGCAGAGCATCGTTGCCGCTCAGGATGCTGCCCATTGCGGGCAGCGCCTCGAGCACGCGGTCCTGAGCCGGGCGGATGCAGGGAAACGGAAGTGCTTTCATGGGCGGTCCTAACGCACGAGTCGGTTTGTTCGCGGCTTATTATGCCCCAACTTGGCTGCTCGCGTCCCAGAGCACGTTATCGGCGAGCGCGATTAGCACCTGCTGACAACGAACGATATCGGCGTGGGGCGCATATTCGTTGGGCTTGTGCGCGAGCGCGAGCGACCCGGGACCGTAGCTCATGCAATTGCGGTTACCTGTCTTGCCGGCAATGACGGCGGTGTCGGTGTAGCCGGTAAAGAAGCCGACGGTCGTGTCCGCGTCCGTCACGCCATCGGCGGCGCGCTTGAGTGCAGCTAGAAGGGGAGAGTTCGGGTCGCGCTCGATGGCGGGGCGGTCGCCCGTCACGGTGTAGCTGCCATGGCAACCGGGAACGGCGGCTTCGGCGACGGCGATGGCATGCTCGACCATATTGATTGCGGCGGCCGTATCGGTCGGCGGGGTCAGGCGCATGTCGACCCAGACTTTGGCGCGGTCGGGTACGACGTAGGGGCGATATCCGCCCTCGATTTGGCCAAACGTGATGGTCGAAGGCCCCAGCTCATCGTGCGCGGGCAGCGCCGCAAACGCGCGACGAAGCGAACACACGACCTCGGCTATGGCGGCGACGGCGTCGGCGCCCTTCCAAGGCTGGCTTGCATGAGCCGTGACGCCGGCCATCTCGATCTCGAACCACGTACGCCCCTTGTGCGCCACCTGGATCTGTCCGTCGGTGGGTTCGGTGTCCAGCACCCATTCGCGCGAGCCGACCCAGCCAGCATCGATCGCGGCCTCTGAGCCGCGCATGAAGTCTTCCTCGTCGACCGAGCAGATGAGCGAAAAGCCGCGGCGTGGCAGCGCGCCATCCGCCGCCACGCGCTCGAGCGTATGGACCAGTGCGGCAATGGCGCAGGCCAGGCCACCCTTCATATCGCAGGCACCGCGGCCATAGAGTTTATCGTCGCGCACAACCGCCCCAAGCGGTGCGATGTCTGCGTCCCAGCCATCGCCCAAGGTGACGGTATCCATGTGGCAGATATAGATCAGCCGCGGCTCGTCGCTTTGGCCCGGCACGGTGACTTTAAGGTTGCGGCGCCCGGGCAGCACCTCGAGTTCCTCAACCTGCACGGCATGGAGCACCGGATGACTCAACCGCTCCAGCTGAGCCTCAACCAGCGCTTTGATATACCGCTCAATTTCATCCTCATACGCGCCCGGGTCTGAGCTGTCGATCCGCACGAGCTCCTGCGCAAGCCGCCAGGCAAAGTCCTCATCAACCATATGCAACCTCACAATCAGTCTGCTTTCCAAACCGATTGTAAGCCTCTTGAGAGATCCGCGGCGTGCGCGCAGCGGTATTTACCGTTCGCAGGCCGAGCCAGCGCGTTTGCCGTCCAGGCGGGTTTACAAACGACGCGGTGGGTACGTACCCTTCATGGACGACATGCTGTGCGACATATCTGCCTTTCGGTATCACCGGATACCCCCACAGGTCTTGGCAATAATGCCGGACCTGCCCGATTCTGCGGACGATCCGCGCAGGGAGCACCTATGTGAGCATCCGCTCGTCAAGCATTTCCTGGGCACCCCGTTACACGTGTTGGCGCAGGGCGTCTGCGGGCGCAAGGGCGATCGCATTGTCAGGCATGTTTGGAACGGGGAGAGGCCGTTTGATTCCGTGCGGCAGACGGAGTTTGGCCTCGATGTCGCGTCCCCGCTCTTTACCCTGCTGACCCTGGCTTCCTCGGTCTCAAACGAGCGTCTAATCATGTGCATGTATGAGATGTGCGGCACCTTTGCCGTGTGCAAGATTGCGCCTCAGGTAAAGTCGGCACTTGAGCAGGCATATGGGAGCCGATGGAGTGACGCACGGTCGGGCTGGGAAAACGTAAAGGATGTCTCGGGGAATCCAACGGACTTGTGGAAACGACCTCCCTTGATCGAGCTCTCTGAGCTTACAGAGTTCGTCGATAAGGTCCGGGGGCTCCGCGGCGCTAAATCGTTCATACGAGCCGCGAAATGCATTACGGGGGTGGCAGCATCGCCGCTCGAGGTCCAGGCTTCGATGCTGTTTGGCCTTACGAGGTTGCGCGGCGGCGAAGGGCTGAGCCTTACCAATAACGTTGAGATTCGTATGACGCGCAGCGCCCGCCTGATTTCGGGGCTTGATAGGCGCTATGCCGATATCCTGCTGGCAAATAAGGACGGCAGCCGAGAGTGTCTGGTTGAATGCCAGGGTAAAGCCATTCACGGATCCATTGAATCCAAGATTTCGGACTCCGATCGAACGACGGCGCTGCAAGCGATGGGATATCCCGTCATTCTGATGACCTATGGTCAGCTGGCCGACTCCGATGCCTTCCGCGTGGTGATGGAGCTCATCATGTCCTATCTCGATGTGCCGCTGAAAGACAAGACGCCGCGACAGCAGGAGCTCGAACGGCGGCTTCGTGAGGAGATTTTTATCCAAAAGCAGCCCAAGCAGCCGCGCGGGTGGAAAACGGTCGCGCGGACTAGAGTTTTGGTCACAAAAAGACTTATATTTCGCCTCGGAGGGGCCTTAAAAATGCTATCTAGAATAAGTTGTTTCGGAAAATGGACAGTCAACTTACATTCGGCACATAGAGATCGATTTTTACCTACTAAAGTCCCTGATAAAGCTGTTTATCAAAGCGGGTGTGCTTAGCGACTTGAGCCTCACTATCGATTATCTGAAAAAACTTGTTATGGGTATCATTTTAAAGTCGTCCGGAGCAACAAAATCGGCCCCCGTTTCGTGAAAACGGGGGCCGAATGGGCTTCGTGGTCTGTCTGGCAGGATTGGCGCCGGCGCTATTTAATCACGCGCACACGATACATCGACGGAATATGCTTGAGTGCCTCGATCGTGCTGCCGTCCAGGTGCTCATCGGTGTCGAACATGGTGTAGGCGTTCTCGCCAGCGGACTCGTTGGTCATGCGCTGCACGTTGGCGTTGTCCTTGGCGAGAATGGCCGTGATCTGGCCGATCATGTTGGGCACGTTGGCATGCAGGCAGGCAATGCGGCTTGCGGCGCGCGCCTTGCCCATGCTGCAGGCGGGGTAGTTGACGCTGTGCGCGATGTTGCCGTTTTCCAGGTAATCCTTGAGCTCGCTGATGGCCATGTCGGCGCAGTTGGCCTCGGCCTCGCCGGTGCCGGCGCCCGAATGCGTGGTGATAAACGTGTTGGGCATCTTGACGGTCTTGGGCGTGGCAAAGTCGCAGCTAAACCAGCTGAGCTTGCCCTCGCGCAGGGCAGCGTCGACGGCGTCCTCGTCAATGATGGTTTCGCGCGCGTAGTTGATGAGCACGGCGTCCGGGGCCAGCAGGTCGATCTGCTCGGTGCTGATCATGCCGATGGTATCGGCCTTGCTGGGCACGTGCACGGTGAGGTAGTCGCAGCCGCGGCAGAGGTCCTCGAGCGTGCCCACGCGCTGCACCTCGCGACTCAGCACCCATGCGTGCTCGACGGAAATGAACGGGTCGTAGCCGTAGACGTCCATGCCCAGATCGACACAGGCGTTGGCGACCTTGGAGCCCACGTTGCCCAGACCGATGACACCGATGCGCTTGCCCTTGAGCTCGCGGCCCACAAAGGCCTTCTTGGCCTTCTCGGCATCGACCTGGATCTCGGGGTCGTCGGCGTTGTTGCGCACCCAGTTCATCGACTGCACGACGCCGCGGCTCGAAAGCACCAGCATGCCCAGGACGAGCTCCTTGACGGCGTTGCTGTTGGCACCGGGGGAGTTAAAGACGACGACGCCCTTCTTGGCGTACTCCTCGACGGGGATGTTGTTGACGCCGGCGCCGCAGCGGGCGATGGCGCGGATGCCCTCGGGCAGCTCGTAGCCGTGCAGGTCGGTGGAGCGCATCAGAATAGCGTCGGCCTCCTCGGCGGTGCCCACAAACTCGTAGCCCTCGCCAAATTCGACTTTGCCGTCCTTGGTAATGTCGTCGATGGTTTTAATCTTGCGCATGAAAAACTCCTTAGCGGATTTGTTTATAACAAGTGGTTTGAAGTGGCTGGTCGGCCCGCTCGTTGCGGGCTAGTTAGATCGCGGACTCAAACTATGCTGCGCTTCGAAGTCCTTCATATACGAGGCCAGTGCCTGCACGTCTTCCATGGTGACGGCGTTGTACACGCTGGCGCGCATGCCGCCGACGAGGCGATGGCCCTTGACGTTTTGAATCTGGTGCTCTGCCGCGCCCGCAACAAAGGCCGCGTCGAGGTCGGCATCGCCGGTACGGAACGTGACGTTGGCGATGGAGCGACTGTCTGTCTGTGCGGTGCCGTGGAATAGTTTGCTGTTCTCGAGCAGGTCGTAGAGCAGGTTGGCCTTGGCCCAGTTGCGCTCGGCCATGGCGGCAAGTCCGCCGGTCTGTTCAACCCAATGGAACACCTTGCCGCACACGTAGATGCCAAAGGTGTTGGGCGTGTTGAGCATGGAGCCCTTGGCGGCTTGGGTCTTGAGGTCCATGTACTGCGGTGTTTGCGCAAAGGCGGGGCCATCTGCGATGAGGTCGTCGCGCACAATGACTACGGTCACGCCCGCGGCGCCGGCGTTTTTCTGTGCGCCGGCGTAAATGAGCCCGTAGCGCTCAACGTCGAGCGGCTGCGACAGAAAGCAGCTCGAGACATCGGCGACCAGCGGCACATCGCCGCAAGCGGGAAGCTCGTGGTACATGGTGCCAAAGATGGTGTTGTTCTGGCAGATGTAGACGTAGTCGAGCCCGTCGCCCGCGGCCTCGGCGGCAATGCGCGCGTTGATGTCGGCCATGGTGGGTATGCGGTCGAAATTGGTGTCCTCGGAGCTCGCGAGCAGCACAGCCTCGCCGTATTTTGCGGCCTCCTTGTACGTCTTGTTGGCAAAGTTGCCGGTCACAACGTAGCCGGCGCGGCCGCGGCGCATGAGGTTCATGGGGATGCCCGCAAACTGCAGCGTGGCACCGCCCTGCAAAAACAGGACACGGTAGTTGTCGGGGATGCTCAGCAGGCGGCGCAGGGTTGCCTCGGCGTCGTCGATGATCTGCTGGTACATGCTAGATCGATGGCTCATCTCGAGCACGGACATGCCGCAACCGCGATAGTCCATCATCTCGTCGGCGATCTCGGCGAGCACGCTTGTAGGCAGCGCGGCCGGGCCAGCTGAGAAGTTGTGCACACGTGCCATCTTCTGGTTCCCCCTCGTAGTCGTTTGAACGTTCGGGATACTTTAGCACAGTGGAGCGCCAGGCGCGACCGCATCACAGTAAAACCCGAGTGCGTCGCTATGATTTACAGGGTTGTTACATGGGGGAGGGGTGACCTTACCTGATGGCTCGCATCCGATCTGCCTCTGCCTTTGCCTGTTTCCAAGGGCGCACGCGGCCGTTTACGAGGTCATCGTAGCCGCGGGCGATGGATTGCTGGGCAGCCATATAAGCTTCGTGGCGGTTGTCAATTACCGAGCCTGAAGTGTTTTGCAAGAATGGAACTTTTTCAATTGGCATGCAGAGCCCCCCCCTGTATTGCTTGCCCATTCAATCTATATCGATGATAGCGTGCGGGCGCCTTGCAGGATTGGGGCAAAGCGATGGGCGGTAGGAAAAACTTGGACCCCCAGCCGGCTGATCCGTGCATCTATGTTCACAATTGAATCATTTTGGCGGTAGTTTTGTTGCGCAATCAAGCGTGCTTGAACCATGGTCGACCTTTTAGGGAACTGTTCGCCGGGTGATAGTGACCGTCTGCAGAAACGGTTCCATTGGACATCTTTGTTCTTCGAGTTGCGCAAGTCCCTCACGGTATGATTAAAAGCACGTCGTGTCAGACCGGTGTCAATAAAAGGTCAGAAATGGCGGCATCGAATGCAATTACGGCATAGGGGATGCTGATGAGCGAAGCGAACTACTTGGAGAGGCTGAAGAAAGCGCCCATCTCGGAGCTTAGTTTTGATGATGTGGGGCTAAGGCGTTTAATCCAGAATGCTGGTTTCTGCTACTTGCCCGATCTTTTGTCTCTTACCGATCAAGAGATAGACGCTCGTTTTGATGGCAGATATGCCGATTCAATCATTAAGATGCGAAAGAAATACCGCGCAGTTCCTGAAGCCTTCGCGGCATCCATGCTTCAGCCCAAGATGGTCGAGAATCCGACGAACGTGAAAGCCTCGCCGAAAAGCCGACCTCCTCACGAGTCAAATATCGAGACAGCGTCTTCGATAGAGCAATATGAATACGACTTGAGCCATTTTCCGCTCACGCGCTCCCATGGGCTGTTTTCGGCAAAATTGGAGGAATTTGAAGAAAGAGCTCGGGGTGCCTTTGACGACCTTGGCTCAAGGTCTGAAAACGTCATGGTTTATCAAGCGTTTGAGGAATTCTCGGTAGACCTTGATGGGCTCAGCACTGCTTTTGAAGAACTCATAAAGCGTTACCCGACAAAACCTCGCATTGTTCTGATGCTGATTGATAGGTGTTTGCCGAACGCTTTTATGGTCTATGTTGCCGACAAAGCGCGCAGGGTATTCAATGGCCATAACCTGTGGGGCAACTTTTTTGCCAGTCTTGGCATTCGTGACGGTAGTGTGCAGGGGATAGTAAAGCACATTTTTATAAAACATGTTGAAGAGCGTGGAATGCCTTTGTATGGTCGCGATGAGGAAGTTAATCACTACTACTACACTGCTCTTCTCCACGGAGGCTTATCGGAAGATTCTTGGTCAAACCTGTGGGAGAAATTACTTCCGCTTGCGAAAGAAGTTTCTAAAGGCAGTCTAGGTTTTGGCGGAGAGATGGACGGGCGCTCCGTTCTTAGGGAGCTAAAGAACCCTGAGAGTCGGTATGCTCCCGAAAAGGCAGTCCTTAACATTCTTGAGAAAGCGCCCGATTCAACCATTGCTCCATTATTTGAGGCGTCCATGCGCGTGGCGGCGCAAATTGTTGACTCGAATAGGGCTGGAAGCCGCTACACGATGCTATCTAGTTTCGGTCTGCCTGAAGCCGCAATGCAGGCCCTTCGTGACAACCAAGAGCGTGTGCCGCCCTTGGCGACCGGAGGAAGGGCTGCTGCTGAGACGCAAGAGCGGAGAAGTGGCACCCACCGATTGATCTATCTTCCGATTGCCAGTTTGCAGCTGGATTTATCTGAGGGTGTTGTGACCATGCGCTGGCCGCGCCAACAGTTCCCGCTGCATTTTGCTGGTGACAAGATTGACTATTATGTTGACGGCGAGCTAAAGGCAAGCTCTGAATTCGATATGAGTGTCGGAAAATGCATTTTGAATGCCGTCGGTATTGCCGTTAACCCTCGGGCTCGTTACGACGTGGAATTGAAGCTCATGCAGAAAGATGAGCGAGCGGGTGACTACATCGAGCTTAGTTCTTTGAGCCAGTCGTTCAGTAGGAACAAGCCCGGTTGTTTTGAATTTATAAAGGACGCTAAGGGCTTCTACCGCTTGCGTGGCAAGAACGAGCGGTTAACGAAAAAGCGTCGTATCGCATACATTGTTAAAGACGGATACAAGATTGTTCCCGGGCAAGGCATGAAAGCCGTTTCGGAGTATGAGGCTTCTGGCGATTGGAACGATAACCAGATTTTTATCTACGACGTTGAGCCCGGTTCGGCAGGTTCGGTTGTTGACGAGCTTACGGGCGAGGAAGTTGCCGTTTGGCAAGAACGTTATGTCGCAAAGGTTGATAAGCATCGCATTATCGGAGAAACGAGCGACGGCGTTGACTTGTATGGGTGCGTTCCGAACGAACTCAATACCAGCGACGGCCTGCCCTCTGTGAGCATTGAAGCGCTTGATGGCGCGAGCGCCCTAAAAGACTTGGACATCATGTGCTGCTGCGATGGCGAGCTGGTGTCGATGCCTCGTTGCGCCATATATGAGGACGATACTGAAAATTCAGGTATTGCAAGAATAGAATTCAATCCCTCAAAAACGAGTCAATTCAGTTGGCATATCGAAGAGTGCGTCCTGGAGGCGAGGCAGAAATCTGCCGGTGGTAAGGTTGTTTTCCGCTACCGATTCGCAGTGGTGCCCATACAAGAATTTAGGCCTCTGTCCATCAGCATTGATCACGGGCGTGCTGTAGCCGAATATGGCTTCCAGGCGTGTCTTCCCATTGATGTTGTGCGTATTTATGAAGAAGCCGATGCGGAAGGCGAATGCGACAGGCTTAATTCCCTCAATGCTTGGGAGCGGTATGAAGCGAAGGCCCTCCTGAAGGATGAGTTCTTGCATCTCCGTATTCGTTCGAGGGAGAGCGGCAAAGAAACCGATGCCAAACTTGCTCTTGCTGCAATAGGCGTTGACATACCAGAAAGACTTGCAAATCTATCCAAGGAGCGTCCAATCTGTTTGGCAGATGCGTTGGAACTCGGCCCCAGTGCGGCAAACTTTAAGATTATCTCCTATGGTTGGAGGTACAACAGGGCTGCGCTGGTGATGCTCGGTTCAAAACCCCTATTCTTCAAGAACCTCAAACAGCCTGGCGAATACGGATTCAATCTATTTAGACATGCAAGCCTCTTTCAACAGACTGACTATAGGGCATCCAGCCGTCTTCCTCTGAGGCTGTCCCTGTGCTATGGCGATGACGTATCAACTGGAGAACTGATTCCAGCTTGGACCGATGTTCAAATGCTTGATTGTGCCGAGGGGCTCGGTATTAACGGCTGGAAGCTATCGCCGGGAGAATCCCTTGGATATGTTCTTCGGTTTGAAGGCAAGCCCTTGTGCGACATTCATTTCAGGTTCTTTAGGCGTTCCAAGTATAAGGAAAGAGACGAAAAGCCGATTGCTACGGCCTTTGCGGAAAAGGGCTCTGCGGAGGTTACTCTTCCATTAAGCGTGGTGAGGCAGCTGAGCAATAAGAGAGAGGTTGCAGTTGAAATGTCACCGAGCGACTTCTTTGGAGACCCTCGGCGAGAATACGCGACCAGTATCATTCTTAAATAGCAGGAGCAAATAATGATGGATGCAAAAGAATTCAACCCCATTGAGACTGCGCGCAAAGTGGAGGACTCTTATCGCGAGTACATTGCCACTACTATTCACTTTGATGACGCGGATTTGCAGAAGCAGCTTGAGACGATTCTCTGCGAGCCGGGATATCTTGCAAAGGGACCGTTTCTTGAGGCGGCGCCTCCGTACCGCAAGGATAAAACTGTGGCAGACCTGGTGGACGAGGGGCTTCTCTGCAAGGGCATGATGAGTTTAGGCGGCGGAGAAGAGCGTAATTTTGACCCCTATCGCCCCTTATATGTGCATCAAGTTAAGGCTATTGAAAAGAGCGTTGCCAGGCGTAATTACGCAGTCGTTACGGGCACGGGTTCGGGTAAGACTGAGTGCTTTTTGCTTCCGATTCTGAATGACATCCTCTCAGAATTCGAAAAGAGCGGGCCCTCCGCTGGCGTCCGTGCCATGATACTTTACCCGATGAATGCTCTCGCAAACGATCAGCTTAAACGATTGCGACTGTTGCTGAAGGGGACCGATATCTCCTTCGGGCGTTATACCGGAGATACTGAGGAGAAAGAGTCCGTGGCTCTCCGTAAGTGGAAAGACGAAAACCCGGATCAAACTAGACTGCCAAATGAAATCATCTCTCGCGAGAAAATACGTGAGAACCCACCCAACATTTTGCTTACAAACTACTCTATGCTTGAGTATCTCCTTCTACGTCCGGAGGATGCGCCGCTGTTCGAAGGAGCATTTGGTGCAAACTGGCGGCATATCGCCATCGATGAGGCGCACGTTTATTCAGGCGCGCTTGGCACCGAAATCGCATATTTGCTGCGTCGAGTAAAGGCTCGTATCGAATCGGAAACGGGGGAGCTGCCCAAGCTTCATTGTTACGCAACTTCCGCAACAATCGGCTCAGAAGAAGATATGCCGAAGGTGGCTAAATTTGCTCGGGATCTTTTTGGCGAGCCTTTCTCGGGTGATCCCGCGGATCTCGATGTCATCACGAGCGAGAAAGATCAGCCCCAAGATGCTCTTGATGAAAAGCCTTGGGGCGCGCTTTCTCTAGACACTTGGGCGGAACTTCGCAGCGAACTCGCATCTGGTGGAGCTCCTGAAGAGGTTGTAGCGAGACTAGACGGCGAGTCCCCCCTAATGGGACTAGGAAAGATCCTTCTGGGTGAATCGTCTGCGACAAAACTGGTGAGACGCTGTGAGCGTCTTTTCGACCTCACTGATCTTGACACCATTGAGGAGCTTGAGATCGAAGGGCTCACGGGAGATAAGCGGGGTGTGGAAATCCTCACTGCCATGGTTGAGGTGCTTTCCTCTGCACAGCGCTCCAAGGATGTTCCCATTCTTACGAGTCGCTACCATTCTTTCTTGCGTGCTCCTGAGGGCATCTATTTAAATCTGCATACACGTAAGCTGACTCCTCACAAAACGATTGCGGAGCATTATGACGATGAAAACGATACTCCTGTATATGAGGTGTCGGTCTGTCGCCATTGTGGGCAGGCATACATCCTTGGTGAGGAGAGCTCTGATCCCGAGGTGAAGACTGCGTGGCTAAGTCCTCGACATGAAGGAACGGATTCCGACGACGAGTTTCTTCCGAGAGTCTACTACCGTCTTCTCTCTGACGAATCGGAGAGGGATCCCGATGAAAAGATCCAATGGCTGTGCCCGATATGCGGGTCTTTGTATCATGAAGCCGAGGGTGGTGTTCATCGTTTCGAGCATGAGATTGTTGCGCGCATCCCAATTGCGCTCAACCAAAACGAGAAAAAACAATCAGATGAAGCAGAGGCGCGTTGTCGTCATTGCGGATATCAGTCCGTTGTGGCAATTCAGCCAATGCGCGTTTCGCCTGAAGCTGCAGGCAGTGTCGTCTGTTACGACCTGGTCAGGGATATTCCGCCTTTTGATGAGGAAGAAGCTGACGAGGATGATTTGTTCGCAGACCTCGATGAGGAGCGCAGGGCAGGAAGTATTATTTGCTTCTCGGATAAGCGCCAGGACGCGGCTTTCTTCGCGCCCGCAATGGATAGAACTTATGGGAACATCACACGTCGTCAGCTGATAAGAGAAGCGGTGGAAACCCTGTCTCGCGACGGTGAGGGTTGTAAGCCGAGCTCAGTTATTGATTGGATAACAAGTGTTGCAAAGAGGCGATATCCGGGGGTCTTGGGTTCCAACAAGAGGGGCCAGGCGACGGCCTGGATTCTCGATGAGCTTGCGGCTGAGGATTCGCGGAACAGCCTTGAAGGCCTTGGCGTTGTAAGGATCGAGCCTACTGAATTTAACAAGGGGTTTTCCCATCCTGGGGCGAAAAAACTTGTCGAAAGACAGGTGGATAGACTTAATGCCGATGGGGCAGCCTGGCTTTCATTCGAAGACTACATTTTGTTTGCAAGGACCTGTCTTGAACTGCTCCGAGAGAAAAACGTTATCGAGGTTCCTGAAGGGGTCCCTGAGCTAAGAAACAATCATGAGAAGCGCGGTAACCTTGTCGTGCTTGAGGGAGGCGGCTCTGCGTCAAAGGATATTGTTCAGTTTGCGGGAGATGCGGTACGTGGTACAGAAAATAAGCGCAGTGCCTTTATTCGCAAGTACGTCAAAAGGGTCCACGGTATCGAGCTGACCCGTGAGGACGTTCGCCCGATTCTGCAAAGTCTATTCCAGTTTATGGGGGAGTATCTAAGTTGCAAGCTATTTAGGGGCGAAGGATATTTGATCGATTCGCGTGAACACTTTAGGCTTGGCAGAGATATTTGGACTATGTATCCGCATTCCAACGATGATATTGTCTATCGTTGCGATGCATGTGGATGTGAGACTCATCTGGACACGCATGGCGTTTGCATGACAACGAAATGCAACGGCACGATGGTGAAAATGAGCTTCGCAGAGGCAAGAGACAAAGACCGCTTCTATAAAACCGTATATCAAGATGAGGCGCTTCCCCTCGACATCGAGGAACATACTGCACAGCTGTCATCCAAAAAGGCTAGAGAAATACAGAGCGAATTTATCAAAGGCAACGTTAATGTTTTGAGTTGCACGACCACGTTTGAGCTGGGTGTGGACGTTGGCGATTTGAGGGCCATTTTTATGAGAAACGTTCCACCTAGTACCGCGAATTATACGCAACGAGCCGGTCGCGTTGGACGCCGCGCTGGCAAGCCTGGATATGCCATCACGTTTGCTCGCTTGCGGCCCCATGATGTCGCGTACTTTGAGGACCCAGCCAAGATAATTGGCGGCAACACGAGAGTGCCAATGTGTTATCTGAATAACGATGCCATTGCGATACGGCATGTTTTCGCTGTCGCTATGTCTGAGTTCTTTCGCTACGCGAGCCGGAGCTTGGGCAAAGACTACTCTCATGGATACAACGACTTTATGGATCTTTCTAAATCGGAGCCGGAAGGCCTCGAAGATCTTCGCAGCTTCCTTGCATCGCGGCCAAAGAGTGTCTATGAACAGCTCGTCCGCGTTGTTCCGCAAGGCATGCCCGTGGCGGAAGAAGTTGGCGTAAACGAGTGGGGGTGGATAGCAAAGCTTGTTGGGCCAATCGATTCGGCTGAGAATGGAGGCGGTGGCAGGCTTCTCCTTGCACATAGCCTTAAGCATGCTGATTTTGAGCGTGTTCAGGATGGTATTGAGCTGAATATGGGCGTCAACGACATTCTCACATCCAAGCTTCTAAAGTCCAGGGATGCGCTCAAGAAGGAGAGAACTATCGCAATTCTTGCCGAGAACGGAGTATTGCCTAAGTACGGGTTTCCGACTGATCTCGTAGAGCTCCATCTTCTTGATATCGAGAATTCTGTAGGTGAGAACAGGCTCGAGCTTTCTAGGGGTATGCGTCAAGCCATTAGGGAATATGCACCGGGGGCGGAAATCGTTGCCGGCAAGACGCTTTGGAAGTCCGTTGGACTCAGAAAGCCGAAAGGACAAGAGTTGCGAAAGCGCAGGTATGGAAAGTGTCCAAATTGCGAAACATTTGTATGGCCTATTGAAAACTACAGTGATAAAGGCGAGTGTCCCGTTTGCCATACCGAGTTTGCTCTCGAAAAGAATATGCTCATACCTTCCTATGGTTTTGTCGGCACGGAAAACAAAAAAGGCATCGGGCTTAGAAGGCCGAGGCCAAAGGGGTATGCATCGGTGCACTTTAGCCAGCACTGGCCTAACGAGACTGCGACCGGAGAGTTTTGTTTTCCTGGCGGTGCGGTGAAAGTAAAATATGCCGAGAACGGGCAACTTTGTGTGCTCAATAGCCCTGCTAAGGGCTTCCAAGTCTGCTCTTACTGCAATCGCGCTGCTGTTGGTGGAGAGAAGATCCAACATACCTACTGGTGCGAGAAGAGCGGCACTGCTCCAAAGATTAATAGGTTCAGCGCACTGGGTACGGCATTTGTGAGCGACGTTCTCGAGCTCGTATTTGATTTTGATGCGGCGACGGTTTGCTGCGATGGCGACTGGGAAGCTGTGATGTGGGCGCTGTTTACCGCTGCGGCTAAAATCCTTGAGGTTCCCGAGACCGAACTCGGAGGGACTACATACAAAAATGATGCAGGCAGCTTTTCAATACTCATCTATGATGACGTGCCTGGAGGAGCCGGTCATGTGCGCCAGCTCAGCAAAGAGGTGGCGGAGCTAATTGAAGAGGCTTATAAGGTCGTAGACGGTCATTGTGGATGCGGTGAAGAAACTTGCTGCTACGGTTGTATTGCAAATTATTACAACCAAGCTGTGCAGGCGAACCTTTCTCGAGGCGCTGCAAAGCGAATTTTGGGGACTCTTCTTGCTGTATCGCCTTCCGTTTGTTCTGCCGGCAATTCCGATGAGGATAAAGAACTCGATTGCGAGCTGGATGCCTCGGACTCCGTTGCTGGGTTTGAGCTATATGCCTCTGATGATGGCGCAAACAACAAGGCGCTATCGTTGGCCGAAGCGATGAAGCTGTCAATCCGATCTGATTCTTCGGAGGAGTGGATCGAGTTGATTCGTGAAATGACGAGCTACGACTCGCATCTGCGCTGGGAGACTCCGGGCATAGATGTGGAGCTATCTGATGCTGGCGACGACAGCGCTTATGCCACGCTTGTTTGGCGCAAGTCCAAGGTCATTCTTCTTGACGAGGAAGCGGCGGGCGATTTTGACAATGCCTTCGGCTCCGCTTGGCGATTTGCGTCAGGCTGGAGTCTGTTTGTTGCCGGCGAGTGCTCCGCTGAAGATGTAATGAGAGAGATCGATAAAGAGGCATAGCCATGGCTGCAAGAATGATACCGAGCCTTGGCCCAGCTGAATACGACGATCGGAGCCGTGAGGGGGAGATTTATTACGCACTGAGTAAGCTTCCCGATGATTTTACGGTTATCCATTCATACAAGATGTTGGATGTTGTGGATGGAAACGCTATTGAGCAGAGGGAAGCCGATTTCGTCGTGTTTAATCGCAGACTCGGTATCCTTGTCATCGAGGCGAAGGCGGGAAAGATCCGCTGCGAAAACGGCGAGTGGCTATACGGTAGCGGCATATCGATGCGGAGGCATGGAGGGCCTTATCGGCAGGGGGGGATAGCATTAAATGGAAGCTCATTAATCGATTTGAAGATGTAGGGTTGAGGGAGCTGTGCGATAGGTGCAAGGTTACTCATGCAGTTTGGCTTCCGTCCTTGGGCGCCCACGAGCTTGGTTTTATTGACTACTCTCCTGAGGCTTCTCGCGATATTACTCTGTGCAAGACAGACCTTGGGGATCCAACTGCTCAAATAGTTCGCATCATGAGTATGGAAGTCGGGGGAAGGGAGACGAGACTCTCCAAGACCGAGGCTCAAGAGGTTTTGCATAAAGTGCTCTTGCCGGAGTTCGATATCGTCCCGACGAATTCGGTAGACTATCGATATAACGATTTCGTGTTCGCAAGGCTGCTGGACTCGCAGGCTCGCGTGTTGAATTTCATCAAGGATCAGAAGACGGCGGTAATTAATGGGGCGGCAGGAACTGGTAAAACCCTCATTGCAATTGAGAGGGCTAGGCAGGCCGCCTGTACGGGCAGGGTTCTCTTTTTGTGCTTTAATTCGCTTTTGAAGGAAGAGATTGCTAGAAGGTGCAAGGATGTTCCGGAAATCGACGTCTATACAATTCCGGGCTACGCCTGCAAGGTCTGCAATTCTCTCGAGCCAAACTATGCCAGCCTGACCGAAGAGCTCATGGAGCACCCTGACTCGTTTCCCTATCAGCACATCGTAATAGACGAAGGCCAAGATTTTGGCCTCAAGGCTATCGAGGACGCGATGGTGCTCGAAACGCTACGTTCTATTGTGGATTCAAAGCCGGAAAGCACCATGTATCTCTTTTACGACAAAAGGCAGTTTGTCCAAGGCTCAACTATGCCCAGCTTCCTTATGGATGCCGATTGCAAGCTAACGCTTTATGTAAACTGCCGGAATACGGAGGCTATCGAGAAGTCTTCCCTGAGTGCTCTTGGTGAAGCGCACGGTTTTAGAACACAGGTTATGGCTAAGCTTGGCAAGCCTCCATTGCTTATGATTGATTGTGACGCCGCCGCGCAAGAGGCATATGTAGATAAGCATATTACTCTACTCAAGAGTGCCGGTATTAATGACATTGTGATTATCACATGCAAGACATTGGAAAATTCTAAGCTGTCGGGCTGTTTCACTGGCGATCAGAGCTTAAAGAGGTGGAAAGGTCAGAAGATTCCCGTCCATACGGTGAGGAAGTTCAAGGGGATGGAGGCTGCTGCGGTAATTTTGATTGATGTTGATCAAGCCTTATGGGAACAGCCGTCCATGAGCTACATGCCAGAGCCTGGGACTTTGTTTTATACGGCTGCTTCAAGGGCGCGGCATGAGCTTAGAATTGTTTGCGACATGAATGAGGACGCCTGCAACCACGCGCTCGTGGCGATGGGCGAAAAAGCGAATAGACGCCCCGCCAAGAAGCTCGCAAATGTTCTGGGGGCAGTATTGGTTGGATAGGGCGCCAGCGCGCCCCGCCGCCCTTTGTGAATCCGAGATTGTTTCCTAGGAGCTTCGCTGCTGCTTCCGTTGCTATTCATGCCATGCGCGGGCAGCAGCTAAATCACCGGGATATACCGTGACAAATACTCCTTGAGCGCCGGGTCACATACATAAAGAAACGTTCCCAGCATGCCACGCGTCATGAGGACATAGTAGGCGTTGACGATGATCTTTCGTAGGTCGTCGTCGCTTGCCTGTTTCTTTGCGACGGCATCTTTGAAATTCGCTTTGTTAACGCAGACAGCTCCTTTTTCGGCGTCGTAGTAAATGTCTGGTCCCAGAATGACGAAGCCGTAGTTGAGGTCGTAGCCCTGTACCGTGTGGATGCATCCGACCTCATTGACGGCGTTGGGGGAGTTGACCCAATCCTTTTGACTCGAGTTCCAACGTTTGGGGATACCCTCGATGACGATGTCAAACGCGTCTTTGTGTTTCTTCGTTTCCCACTTCCACGCAAAACCTGCCGTCATGCGGGATAGACCAACTTCTTCTTCCTTGGCTTGCTGCAGGGAACAGAATTCCTCAAATCGGTCGATGATTCCAAACTGGTATCTGGGAGCATCACTGTTCGGATCCCCGGCCCGCGAATCGTAAGGCTCCAATGAAAAGAGTTCTTCGAACTTCATGCCGGCATGCATGTATGCCTTGTTGTCGAGTAGATCATATACAAAGTCGAGATACTCATCGCCGCCGCGTACTCGCATTTGGGTGCTCAAGTTGAATTCTTCGGTTTCAATTTTCGCTTCTTCGAGTTGGTTAAGTCGCCGCTCAAGACCGTCTCGATTGAGGCCGGATGCCCTGACTTGCTGCTTGGGGTCATAGAACAGGTACGCCTTGTCGCAGCATTTGTATATCCAGTCAACCTGGTTGCTCGTGTGCGGAAGGCCGAGGCGATCGCAGGTGTTATAGAAGGCCTTGATGCCGGAGCCCATACTTAGATAATTACCCAGTCGATGTGCTTCGTCGACAAGTAGGATGTCATAACGATCATTTTTTGTGACGTCACTGGGGCTCAAGATATCGCCAGGCTTTAACCCTGGAAGGAAATGCGTGAGTTTCCTGAGGGTCTTCTTTAGGGAATCCATGGGGGTGACAAAGCCGACCCGCAGGCCGGAAAGGTTCGGCTCATTTTTGATTTTGAACATGAGACTGATGGCGAGGATTGTTTTGCCTGTTCCTGGCGCGCCGTTCACGACGGTTATGCGCTCTTTCTTGGGCCCGCCGTGTTTAATGTCTTCATGCTCTTGCTCGAGCCGCCTGTAAATCGCCTCAATCGTTTCGTATTGATCGGGCGTGAGCGTTTTGAAGGGCGAGAATTTGAACAGGTCAGTGTTCTCGAGCTCTTCGATGGGGTGGATCGCATGGTTCTCTTCGCGAAGTTTCGACCAGAGGTCTCTGAACTTCTGGCGATACTGGGGGCGCTCAAAATAATCGAACTGGGCATAGCCATTGTTGGCGTTGGTTACCTGGTAT